>CAJPTO010000237.1 GCA_905373605.1 uncultured Prevotella sp. | reverse complement strand
GTTGAATTAATCACCCCCTCATCGCGACAAAAGACCTCATAAAAGGAGTTGTTCCTAATCCCGAACAGGCGTAAAAAATGCACTTACCCACATCTTCCATTCGCGTACAACTTGATGTTGGTGTAAACAAAAAATCCTGTGCAGCACACATTGCAGCACAGGATTATAATTATTTTTGGGGTTGGAATTCAACTTCCCCCATCAACTATCTTTGCGTTTAGCCACGCCTTTCCATTTCAAGTTAAGTGTATGTTCTTTTTTGTCTCCATTCAGTTCGTCTTTTATCTTGGCATTTTCGATAACAACGTCAAACTCGTTCGTGCTTTCGTTGAAGTTGATGCGCATCGTGCCGCTTGAGAATCGAACATAATCTACATAATCACCTCCTTCAAACATTTTTTCAAGTGCACAGCCAGCAAAGAACCAGTTATTGCTCCCAGGGTCTACGCATACAACTTTCCAATTATAAGCACGATCGGCAAACTCTTCTTCCGTTTTGGTCAAGTCAATCGTCTTTCCGTTATACTTGCCGCCATCACCATCAATGCTTATATAGCTTCTCGTATTGCCTATATATAGAAGGAGCGCATAGCTAGTATTATTGTTGCCATCAAAGAAATAGTACTCGGGATTGGTAAGTTTCCACAGCTTACCATCGATAACGGCCGAGTTGGGTTGCACCTCTACGGTTTCTTCCTTTTTTGTGTTGTCGTCGTCTTTCGAGCAACTAGACAAGGCTACACTTGCGGCCAACACCGCTGCGAATACAAATGCATGCTTCGCCATTCTCTCTAAAAAATTTTTCTTACTCATTGTTAGTACTTTTAATTGTTAAAGAATATTGCTTTTTAAATTCAAATCCATTGGGTTAGTTTGCGTTGCTCATCATGGTAAGAGCTTTGCAAGGGTGGCAGAAATGCGCGTTAGCTTGTTGATAAGCCATGCTCTTTCTCTGCATTGCATGTCGCAAAGTTACTTTTTTTTACTAAAACGACAAAACTTTGCTTGCATATTTTTCAAAACTGGCACTCCTTTTAACATTAGAAAGTGTTAAGGGTTAGAAGGGACGTAGGGCTAAAAACGACGTTAAGAAAAACGAAAAATCCCACGCAACACCGTGGCTGCATGGGACTTGTATTGTCTTTTTACATTGTCTGCCAATGCGGTTAAGAAAGCTAATAAAGCCTATCTCTGGTAACGCCTTTCCATCTCAATTCCAACGTATGCGGCTTTTTGTCGCCATTGATGTTCTTTTCTACCTTGGCATTTTCAATAACAATCTCAAACATGTGTGTCACCTCGTCAAAGGTCATGCGCATTGTTCCGCTTGCAAAATTAGAGAAATGCTGTACATCGCCCAAGCCATTATCATATTTCTTAAGCGCATTGGCCTCGAAAAGGCATCCTTTCTTGCCTGGTAGATAGCAAGTGACATCCCAGAATGAGTAGAAATCACCTTCTTGTTTCTCTATTTGGGTTAAGTCTATCAGCTTTCCATTATACTTTTTTACGTTACTGCCTATCGTCACCAAAAGCGGATGGAAGTCTGAATGCATTTCGTCGTCTGCAAAGAGTGAGACAAAATACCCCCTATTCCGATTTCCATTGCTGTAATTCCAAACGCCGATGGTCAAGTCATACTTCTTTCCATCGATGATGATGTAATTGCCCTGTGCCTCTTTCCCGCTATTGTCATCGTCTTTCGAACAACTGGCAGTGCAAAGGCTTACCACAAAAATGGTCGCCAGCACAAAAGCATGCTTGGCACAGCGCATCATAAATTTGGTTTTTCTCATTGTTGATATTATTTTCATGTTAAAGAATTGCTTTTTTGAACATCAGGTTGCAGGGCTAAGCTCTGTCGTTAATCATGTATAAGGGTTTGCAAACGTGGCTGTTTTGCGCACTTCGCTCAACTGCACCTGCATGTTTTCTCACACACTTCACTTACTGCGGCCACAACATTGCCCGATGAAGCAGATGTTTCCAAAGCCATCTAAGATGTAATAAAGGAAAGGGCGGTTGGCAGTGAAGAAAAATTCGCGCGGTTGAGTTAGCGCACTGAGCGCGCTATACTGAATTGCGGTAGCCGATATGGCCGTTGTTCCATCCTCGTCTAGGCTGAAAAGGGTTTGTTGCACAATGTCGCTCACCTGCAAAGGTTCGCTGCTCATGCGGCTAAGGTTGGCATCGGGGCCGAACACTTGCCTGATGCCGAGTCTTTGAAGCAAGGGCTTGAGCGGCACAGACACGTTTAAGCTAATGCGCGGCACACGAATATGGAACTTGTCGAACTTTATCCATCCAGCATTAAGCTTGCGAAGCATGTTCGCACTTAGTGCGTTTCGCAGGCTAGAAAGCGTTTGCCCTTTATTGGGAAGCAGCAAAACCATGTAGAATTGTCCTTTATAAGGCATGCGAAGGGCGGTGAAAAGACTATCATGTCGCCCACGAAACACGTCCGCATCATCGTAAGCACGCATCATCCACACGCTGTCCACGCGGCCATCTTCTCGAAAGAAGGGTTCTTTTTGGGTGAGGTCGTCGTTAAACTTCTGCAACCATCCGCCGCGAAATACGATGCTGTTGACAAGACATGCGCGCGCATTGTCCGACAACTTCAGGGGAATTTGCTTCATCATGCCGTCTGTTTGTTGCCTAATCCATTGGTTGGCCTGCTGCTGCAGCTCCTCCGCAGTGGGTGCCGAGAGGGTTTCGGCGAAGTAGTTTTCGGCCAATGCAGACATGAAGGGCCGCTTAACATCATCTTCGCCCACGGTGGCAAGGAGGTTGGCTGTGTGCATAAAGTCGTCGTTTGGGTTGGCGGCAGAGGTCAACACCTTGCGTTGGCCGATGATGAAGGTGCGGCAGAGCTGGTTGATTTGTTGCAAGTCGGCTTCCTTATAGCCCAAGCTGCGGCATAGTTCGGCAAGCGTTTGGCCGTCTGTTCCATTGTTAAGCATGTTCAAACTGTAGGCCACGCCCATTGGCGAAAGCACCATGCTGCTGTCGGGATGCGTCTGTGCCATTGCATTGAACAGGCGAATGCCGAAATTGTTTGTGGCATCTAGCAGCCTCACTTGTTCGACGTTGAGCTTAAAACTCACTTTAGTTTTCTGGGCAACGTCTTTCAAACTTTCGGGTTGGGGTGCAGAACAAGCAGCGCAAAGCAGCATTGCTCCTAAGAATAAGGTTGTTTTCATGTTGATTTTTTTGAGTAATTGCGTTTTTAGTTTATGGGTTTATGAGTTCATGAATCTTTTTAGTTCTTCAGTTTTTGAGTTATTTAGTTTTTGATTTTTTGAGTTTATGCGTTTTTAGTTCTTGAGTTTAAATCGTGATTTTTTAGGCATGAGCATCTTGTCAGTGGACAATTTTGAGGATGGTACCGACACATGTCCTGTGTTTCTGATGGATTTCTATTCTCGCCACGTGCATGATTGTTGGCAGCACGTGGCGAAATAGATGGTTCTTCGTCGGCTTTAGCAGGCTTCGCAGGGGCGTTTCACATGGTTTGTTAAAGCCATTTGGCATCACAACCGCGAGCGCAAAGCCTCAATTTTGCGGAATATTGGCGGAGGATTTGTCGCCAGGCGTCATCCTTTTGTATAGCTGGAACAGCGAGGGCAGCAACACTAAGAGCGAACAGAACAAACCCATGTACATCAATTTGTCGTCGCCGTGGAAGAGATCGATGAGCTGTCCGTCGTTCATGTCGGGCATAAGCTTGTACATTGCATAGGCCACAGAGTTGTTTGCCCAATGCCATGCCAGGCCTGGGATGATGCTGTGGGTGCGGTAATAGAGCCAGCCAAGGACCAAACCCAAGGCGAAAGCGTTGACAAACTGAGCCAAGTTGCCATGCACTGCACCGAAAAGCAGGGCCGAAACAACGATGGGTATCCACGGCAATCGGTTGTTGAAGTAGGCCAAAAGCGTGCGTAATATTGCCCCACGAAACACCATCTCTTCGGCCACGGGTGCCAGAATGCCTAGCGCGATGTAGCCCCAACGGTTGCCCATGATGCTTTCGAGGAGCTGTTTCATGTCTTCGGCGATGGTGATGTTCATTTGTTCGTAAATCCATTGCAGGGGGAGAATGGCGCCAAGGGCAGCCAAGACGGTCCATGTCACCACGCCCCAGGGCCGTTGCAAGAGGTAGTTGCGCGACACGGGAGCCCATCTTCGCCACGAAAACAAGGCAATAACAATTACGCTGCTCACCACGCTGCTCAGTGTTAAGGCCAAGGCACTGGCCGATGCGGGGTACTTAATGGAGTCGTCGATGTACAAAGCAACGAGCGACACCACAAACTGCACGAAGATGAATACTACAACGTAGCCCAGGACGTTGAGAATGAGTTTGTTGTTCTTTTCCATATACGCTTATTTATAGGCATCTAATAACCTCACTCCACCTCATTCCAAGGGGGAAGAGCGGAGTAAAGCCTTATTCCCTATCCCTCTACAAGAGGAAAGAGAGGGGTAAAGCCTCACCCCCTGCCCCTATCGAAGAGGAAAGAGAGGAGTAAGGCCTCACCCCCTGCCCCTTATCGAAGAGGAAAGAGAGGAGTAAG
>CAJPTO010000236.1 GCA_905373605.1 uncultured Prevotella sp. | reverse complement strand
AGGATGTCGGGAACATTGCTGATGCGCACCTCCTCGGTGGTGAGAATGGCGGCGCAGATAACCTCAAGAGCCTCGTTTTTGGCCCCTTGCGGCGTGATAGTGCCCTGCAAAGGGCGGCCGCCTTCGATGATAAACGACTGCATGCTTACTTCTTCTTTCTTTTTTTCTCGGGTTCTTTAGCAGGCAATTTCTCAAACTTGAACGTGTCAAGGTCTAGCTGTATCTTGCCATTGGTGAATGCGGCGAGGTCGCTTGCCACGCGTTCATTGTCTGCTGCGCCATGTCCCCACTGCACCAAGGAACGCTTCATCTGGTTGGCAGTGAGCCTAACCAGCGCATCGCGTTCAGGTCCGTCGGGCATGTCCTTGAGCCTTTCGAATGTTTCGAAGAGCAGTTTGCCATAATGTCGCACTGGAATGCGCGACGAAGTGTAGCCCACATGTTGTGGCTTGGTGGTGGTGCGTGTGGCCTCCGACACATCGAAAGGATAGTCGATGTCGAGCTTGAAGTTACTCATGATGGCCAAATGGTCCCAAAGTTTGTGTTCCAAGTCTTCGGCATCGTAGCCTTGCGGGAAGAGGATAGTCATCGTGGCGATGATGCTTTCGGCACATGCTTGCCTTTCTTCCTTGGTGGGAAGCGTGATGGCATGGTCTACCATCTTTTGGATTTCGCGACCATATTCGGGTAAAACCAGTCGTTCGCGTTGCGTGTTATAGTCCAGTCCTTCTATGTTCATTATCTCAGTGGTGGATGTACGGTTGTTCATTCTTTTGTTTAAGTGCGCATTTGCGCCGATGAGTTTTAGAGAAGTGGCTTAGCAGCCTTTGCCACAAAGTCTTTTAGGTAGAACGGCACAAAGTATGCCACGTTTTCAAAACGCCCTTCGGCCAAGGCTTTCTCTGCCAAAGGTGTCATGTTCTTGGCCAATGACTCCACGTTGTCGATGAAGTGGGCGTTGGGATGAGCGATTTCGGCTTTGCATTTGCTGGCTCCGTTGCCGAAGAAGTACACGGGATGCCGGTCCAAGTAGGTCTTGTAGGTGTCGGCATCCACAATGTCGGCTTCCACTGGGCGCACCTCTTTCAGTGCTCTTGTGTAGAGTGCGGCATACACTTCCATGCGTCGGGCATCGAGCATGGGGCAAAGCAGGGCATCATCGGCCGTCACTTGTTCGGCGAGGAGCAGCGGAACGCAGAGCAATTGCAGCGTGGGCACGGCCAAAAGCTTGGCATTTCGTGCATAACACACGCCTTTGGCCATCGAAACACCGATGCGCAAGCCCGTGTAAGAGCCAGGACCGCAGCTCACGGCCACGGCATCGAGGGGCAAAGCGTGGCTGTCGGCGAACGAAAGAGCCTCGTCTACGAACGTCCCTAGCTTCACTGCGTGGTTCGGACCGTCGTGATCTTCGGCGTTAAAGATGCATTCGCCATCGTTGCTTACGGCCACCGAGCACACGGCAGTGCTTGTTTCTATATGTAATATGCAAGACATAATCTGGTTGTGTTCTTATATTAAAGTGCAAAATTACGCTTTTTCCGTTTAAAATGTGTACATTTGCAGAAAATTAACGCGCAAAGTATGATACAATCGATGACTGGTTACGGCAAGGCTGTCGTGACCTTTAACGACAAGAAAATAAACGTAGAGATTAAATCGCTTAACAGTAAGTCGCTAGACCTTTCTGCTCGCGTGGCTCCGCTGTATCGTGAACGGGAGATTGAGATGCGACAAATGGTGGCTAAAGCACTCGTTAGGGGTAAGGTTGACTTCTCTATCTGGGTTGAAAAAGACGCAACGGCAGACGCTGCCCCCATCAATGCCGCACTGGTAGAGAACTATTACAGGCAGATTAAGGACATTTCGGCCAAGACGGGCATTCCAGAACCCGACGATTGGTATGCATCGCTGCTCAAATTGCCCGATGTCACCACCCGTACCGAGGTGGAAACGCTCGGCGAGGACGAATGGTTGGCGGCGGCAGACGCCATCAATCAGGCGCTGAACCATATCGTGGCGTTCCGCAAACAAGAGGGTATGGCTCTGCAAAAGAAGTTTGAAGAGAAGCTCAAAAACATCGAACAGCTGATGAAAGACATCGAACCCTACGAAAAAGCACGCGTGGAGAAGATTAGAACACGCATCATAGACGCGCTGAAAGACATTCCCGAGGTGGAGTATGACAAGAACAGGCTGGAGCAAGAACTGATTTATTACATCGAGAAACTGGACATCAGCGAGGAGAAACAGCGGCTTGCCAACCATCTGAAATACTTTGCCAAGACGATGAACGATGAGAACGAACAGGGCAAGAAACTGGGATTTATCGCACAAGAAATGGGAAGGGAGATTAACACAACGGGCTCTAAGAGCAACCAAGCCGAGATGCAAAACATCGTTGTGATGATGAAAGACGAGCTGGAACAAATAAAAGAACAGGTGCTGAATGTTCTTTAAGTTTATATTTTTTTGAGTTTGTGAGTTCATAAGTTTTGAGTTGATGAGGTTTTTAGCTTTTGGCCGTGGAGCTTAATGGCATGTTGCCTTGCAAAAGCTTAACAACCCATAAGCTCGAGTGCTTGCAAACTCAAAAACTTTCCGACTCAGTAACTTACCAACTCCCCAAGAATAACTCAAAAAATCAAGAAACTCATAAACTCAAAAACTTAAATGCTATGGATGATAATCAGCAAATCGCCCCAAACGGGCAGCAATTGGCGCAGCACGAAGGCGCCTTGGTGATATTTTCTGCCCCATCAGGGTCGGGCAAAAGCACCATCATCAATTGGTTGATGCAAGCCCATCCCGAGCTGCATTTGGCTTTTTCCATCTCGTGCACCAGCCGTGAGCCGCGCGGAACGGAGCAACACGGCGTGGAATACTTTTTCCTTTCGCCCGAAGAGTTTAGGGAACGCATCGCCCGCGACGAGTTCTTGGAGTACGAAGAAGTGTATCGCGACCGCTTCTATGGCACACTTAAGGAGCAAGTTCAGCGGCAATTGGATGTCGGACAAAACGTTGTTTTCGACGTAGACGTTAAGGGTGGCTGCAACATTAAGCGGTTTTACGGCTCCAAGGCGTTGAGCATCTTCATCCAACCGCCATCAATTGATGCCCTTAGGCAACGGCTTGAAGGTCGCGCAACGGATGCCCCGGAGGTGATAAACCAGCGCATTGAGCGAGCCGAATACGAGCTTTCGTTCGCCCCACAGTTTGATGTTATTGTGGTAAACGACGACTTGGAAACGGCCAAAGCCCAGACTCTGGCGGCCATTAACGCCTTTCTTTCGCGACCATGACACGCACTGGCTTCTACGGAGGGTCGTTCAACCCCATCCATAACGGGCACATCGCCTTGGCACGACATTTCTTAACGGGCATGAACCTCGATGAAGTGTGGTTCGTTGTGTCGCCCCAAAACCCCTTTAAGCGCAATGCCAACGACCTGATGGCCGACAAGGCGCGCTTCAACATCGTGCAAGCGGCACTGGCCAACGAACCACATCTGCACGCCACCGACTACGAGTTGCACCTCCCCACGCCCTCTTTCACCTGGCGAACACTGCAAGCCTTGGCACACGATGAGCCGCAACGCGCCTTCGTCTTGCTTATCGGGGCCGACAATTGGGTGTCGTTTCCCAAGTGGAATCATCACGAAGACATACTCGCACACCACGACATCGCCATCTTCCCACGCCGCGGTTACGACATCAACCCCAACACCCTGCCCCCCAATGTAACGCTGCTCAACACCCCCTTGCTCGACATCTCCAGCACCGACATACGCCACCGCATCGCCCAAGGCTTGCCCATCGATGCCCTTGTGCCTACAAATGTGCGACAGATGGTGGTGGAGGCATATGGAGATAATAAGGAAAAGACGGGCGAAGAGTGAGAAAGAAATACGTACACAATCAGATATACTGCATCAGTTCTGGATAATAGCCAATCGTTGCGCCAACTACTGCTGCGTGGTAGTTGGCGCAATCGTTTCTGATTATGATGAAACTCTGCGTTGATGACGTTTCATCTTATCCCGAACAGACTGAAAAATGTAAAAGAATTACTCTAATTTTTAACATTGTGAGTGGCCTCGCGCATCACCAACTGCCCATCCTACCGCAAATAATCCATTCTCACGCGAGATGAACACGAAGAACAAAAATCGACTTATGCACTTGGGAACAGGCCATTTTGCCGATCTTGGCCGCTATTTACGGCAAAACGTCATGCAAAGTGGGGCATTTAGCTGTGCTTTTTGTAGGGAAAAGCTCAGCTAAATGCATGAAAAAGCTGGGCTATCTCATACAAAAAGCTTGGCTAAATGATGCATTTTGCTGGTTTTTGAAGCAAAATCGGGTTACAGGCACGCACTTAAGGCTCCGCACTGGCAACAAGTTTGAGGCTAAAGTACGTGGAAATGGGCGTTAAATGTTGAAAAATGCATGCAAAAGGCTCAAAATAGCGGTCGTGGAAAGTGGGTGAAAGCGACAATCTAGAGAAGCAAAACGCGGCAAAATGCTGCATCTAGCCTCCTCGTTGCAACAGAAAGGAGATTCGGCAGCAAGGAAAACAGGTGCTTTTTCATGC
>CAJPTO010000235.1 GCA_905373605.1 uncultured Prevotella sp. | reverse complement strand
TCCCTAAGCTTGCCAACGTTTTTATAGCTTAGTTGGATATTTTTGGGGGTTGTTGATTGGTTCTTTTTAAAGTTGTTGTGGGCTGCTTGTGTCGCATTAGCGATTTGTTTTGGGCAAGATTGCCCCACAACTTAAAAACTTACGAACTTACATCCTTATAAACTCACCTTACATATAGCCCAACGCACGCAACACATCGTTGAGGTTGGCCATCACCATGAGTATGATAAGGATGGAGATGCCCGCATATTCGGCGCGCACCATGAACTTTTCGCTGGGTTTGCGCCTTGTAATCATCTCGTAGAGCAAGAAAAGCACGTGCCCACCATCGAGAGCAGGTATGGGAAGAATGTTCATAAAGGCGAGAATGATGCTGAGGAAAGCCGTCATTAGCCAGAACATGTGCCAATCCCAAACGGGTGGGAAGAGGCTGCCTATCGCGCCAAAGCCGCCCAACGACTTAGCACCATCGGCCGAGAAGAGGTATTTCATGTCGCCAACATAGCCTTTCAGCACCTTAACGCCATAGGCTGCGCCGGCTGGGAAGCTTTCGAAGAAGCCGTATTCCACATGCGTTTCCTTGTATTTTGCCAGTCCGTTGGTAAACACCATACCCAAAAGCAAGTCGCTGTTGAGCTTCACTTGCGCCGTGGTTGCGGCAGCGTCGCCCTTATGTACAAAGGCAATGGTGGTGTTTAAGGCTTTGGCACTGTCGGCAGGAGTGGTTGCAGCGGCCAGAATGTCGCCCAAACGCTCTTTCTCAAAGTTGAAATCGTTTTGCGATGCGATGGGTTTGCCAGCGAAAGCCACTATCTTGTCGCCTGCTCGAAGGCCTGCTTTGGCTGCCGCGCTGTTGGGCATTACGCTGTCTATCGTATTGGGCATGAGGAACATCACAAAGCGTGGCGACGACTTAATCATGTTCAGCAGGTCGAGATTGCCAGGCATGGGCAGGCTCATGGGCTTGCCTTGACGCACCAAGTCGACACGCTTGGCGGTGGCAAGGTCGCGATAAAAGTCGGCATCGAAAGTCTTAAACTCGCCTTTTTCGGTGCCGATAAGCACGTCGCCGTCTTTAAATCCAAGTGCTTTTGCTTCGGTGTTAAACTTCATTCCAGCCGTCATGTCCTTCACCTTCACATAACTTTCGCCCCAATGGAACAGCACCATCGAATAGATAAACAAGGCAAGGAGGAAGTTGACGATAACACCGCCCAGCATGATGAGCAGCCTTTGCCATGCCGGTTTCGTTCTGAACTCCCACGGTTGTGCGGGCTTAGCCATCTGTTCGGTGTCGAACGACTCGTCTACCATGCCCGAAATCTTGCAATATCCGCCCAAAGGAAGCCAGCCCATGCCGTAGGCGGTGCCGCTTTTCTTCGACTTGAACTCGAAGAGATGAAACCAAGGGTCGAAGAAAAGGTAGAATTTTTCTACCCTTACGCCGAACAGTCGGGCGAAGAAATAGTGTCCGCCTTCGTGCAGAAGCACCAAAATAGATATGGCCAGCATGAATTGCAACAGCCTGATGAGAAATATTTCCATGTCTTTTTTGTTGTTGTCTGTGTTGTTATGTCTTGTTTGGCGGCTTGCGTTCTTGCCCTTTGGGGCAGCCCGTTGCCTGAAGTTGGTGGGTGCAAGCTGCTTGTTGTCGTTGTTATTGCTTTTGTTCCACCAGCTCTGCGGCCTTCATTCGCGCCTCGGCATCGGTTTGCAGGTAGGTATCTAGCGATGGAGCGGCGTCGAAAGGCACGCGTTGCATTGTCTCTTCGATAATTCGGGGCATGTCAAGGAAGCCAATTCGGTCGGCTCTGAACGCTTCGTTCACCACCTCGTTGGCCGCATTGAGGATGCAAGGCATGTTTCCGCCGCGGTTAATGGCATCGAAAGCCAGCTGCAGGCAGCGGAACTTGCGCATGTCGGGTTCGAAAAACTCGAGCGGCTGCGCGAAAAAGTCGAGCCTTTTTCCGTTAAGTGGCAGGCGGTCGGGGTAAGAGAAGGCGTATTGTATGGGCAAGCGCATGTCTGGAACGCCCAATTGGGCCTTCACAGAGCCGTCTTCGAACTGCACCGCGCTATGAACAATGCTCTGCGGATGCACCAAAACCTGTATTTTATCGGCCGAAACGCCGAAAAGCCACTTGGCTTCAATCACCTCAAAGCCCTTGTTCATCATCGTGGCAGAGTCTATTGTTATCTTTGCGCCCATGTCCCAAGTGGGATGTTTCAGCGCATCGGCCTTGGTTACGCGCGCCAATTGCGCTTCGGGCAGCAAGCGAAAGGGTCCTCCACTGGCGGTTAGCAAGATGCGTTCGATGGCATTATCGCCTTCGCCCACAATGCTTTGGAAGATGGCAGAGTGCTCACTGTCTACGGGAAGGATGGGTGAATGGTGGGTTAAGGCTAACTCATTGATTAGCTCGCCGGCCACAACAAGGGTCTCTTTATTGGCTAAGCATATCTTCTTTTGCGCCTTAATGGCGTGTATGGTGGGCTCTAAACCGGCGAAACCCACCATTGCCGTGAGCACCATGTCGATGGGTTGTGCCTGCACAATGTCGCAAAGTGCCTGCTTGCCGGCATAAACCTTGATGTCCGGGCGGTCGCTTAGCAGGTCTTGCAGCTGCTTGTAGCGGCCTTTGTCGGCCACAACAACGGCGGCAGGATTGAATTTCCGGGCCTGTTGTGCCAGCAATTCAACACGTGTGTTTGCCGTAAGGCAGTACACTTCGTACCGGTCTTCGTGCTGTGCAATCACGTCTAGGGCTTGTGTTCCTATCGACCCCGTGCTGCCAAGTATGCAAATTTGTTTCTTCATTCGTTCAGTCTAAGTCTAAAATTCCATCGGGTAGGTGCATGGTTATTTCGCGTTGCTGTGCGTCTACGCCTGCAATGAGATCGTAAGAAGCTGGCAGAAGCAGTGGCGCGGAGCCGTTAACGTCTACCTCGAAGAGGGTGTTGGCGGTGCTGTCGTCTACGGCAAGGATGGTTCCCAGCGGCTTATCGGTGCCCGCATCCTTAACAATGAAGCCCACAATGGCCGCCCAAGAGAGAGGGGCTTCGGCATTTTGGCCCTCCTGCCGAGGGGAAAACACGTTGCATCCTGTTAGTTCCCTGGCCCGTTCTTGCGTGTCTACGTTCACAAACTTCACCAAAGCCGTTTCGCTTCCCTTAAAACGATATTCCTCAAAGAAGAAAGGCACGAGCAATCCCTGCACTTCTAGGGCGAGGAAGTCGGCCTCTGTGCGGTCGAAGATGTCGTCGTCGAAGTGGAAAGTTATTTCGCCTTTCACGCCATGTGGCTTGCCCAGCTTGCCTATTTTGTAGAAGTGGTCGGCTTGCCATTGCGGGCGTGGGGATGTTTTTTGGGGCATGTTCGGGGGGAGTGGCTTTAAATGTTTGTCAATATGCTGTTGGGGTGCAGACTTAGCGTGGCAAAGCAAGGGCTACACGCGCTTGATGTTAGCCCCGAGAGCGTTAAGTCGCGCCTCGATGTCTTCGTATCCGCGGTCTATCTGTGCGATGTTGTCTATCTGACTGGTGCCATTGGCACTCAATGCGGCGATAAGCAGGGCGATACCTGCACGGATGTCGGGGCTTGTCATGCGGCCGGAGCGCAGCTGTTGCTTATGGTCGTGGCCGATAACCACGGCACGATGCGGGTCGCACAGAATGATTTGCGCACCCATGTCGATAACCTTGTCAACGAAAAATAGTCGGCTTTCGAACATCTTTTGGTGGAAAAGCACGCTTCCGCGCGCCTGAGTGGCCACCACAATGAGCACCGAAAGGAGGTCGGGTGTTAGTCCTGGCCAGGGTGCATCGGCCAAAGTCATTATCGAACCGTCGATAAACGCGTCCACTTCGTAATGCTTGTGGTGCGGTATAAACAGGTCGTCGCCCTCTATTTGGATGTTTATCCCCAGCCGTTTAAAGGCATCGGGTATCAGTCCGAGGTTCTCTACAGACACGTTTTTGATGCGAATGCCCTGTCCAACCATTGCAGCCATGCCGATGAACGAGCCCACTTCAATCATGTCGGGCAACACTTGGTGCTGCGTTCCGTGCAACTTGTCAACCCCTTCGATGGTAAGCAAGTTGCTTCCAATGCCGCTAATGCGCGCCCCCATGCGGTTAAGCATTCGGCAAAGTTGCTGAATGTAGGGTTCGCATGCGGCGTTATAGATGGTTGTTTGGCCTTTGGCCATCACGGCAGCCATGATAATGTTGGCCGTTCCTGTGATGGAAGCCTCATCGAGCAGCATGTAACGGCCGCACAATTCTTTGGCTTGCAGCTGGTAAACATTGCGGTGTGGCACCTTTTCGAAGCTTGCTCCGAGCATGCGGAAGCCCAGAAAGTGGGTGTCAAGGCGGCGTCGGCCTATCTTATCTCCACCCGGCTGTGCCACCATTGCCTTGCCAAATCGGCCAAGAAGCGGACCAATGAGCAACACACTGCCACGCAGGGCGGCGCATTTGCGCACAAACTCGTCGCTAGAAAGGAAGTCGAGGTTCAGCTCATCGGCCTTAAACGAATAGTCGTTGCATGCATGTCGCGTAACCTTCACGCCAATGTCGGCCAGCAAAAGGATGAGGTTGTTCACGTCAA
>CAJPTO010000234.1 GCA_905373605.1 uncultured Prevotella sp. | reverse complement strand
AGTTCACAAGTTAGTGGGTGAGTTATCCACTCCGCAACAATGCATTTAGCTTAACTCCTTATTACATTTTCCTTGCTACTTACTTATTACTCCTTACTACTTACCAGTTACTCCTTACTCCTTTCTCCTTTACTCCTTACCACATTCTCCCCTTATTCCAATCGTCACCACGCCGTTTTTAAGCGTAGCTTCAGCCCCCGCGATGTTACAGAGGCTAGAAAGAACGTCGGCAAGTGGCGCAGCAGTAACCAGTTTCCCGTAGAGTTGCATGTTTTGCAAGCTACCTTGGACGCGGAAACGCACACCATAATAATTCTCCAGATAAGCCGCAACCTCTGCCAAGCGCATGCCCTGAAGCGGAAAAACACCTTTCATGCGACTTACATAAGCCGCAGCATCCACCTTTGTCTTTGCTTCAAACTGCCCTTGAGCTATGTTCAGCCGCTCGTTGGGCAACATGTTCACCACATCTTTGGCTGCTGTGTTCACCTCAACGCGCCCTTCGGCCAACACCACGCAAGCCTTTTCTGCCGTATAGCTGTTAAGACAGAAGCGCGTGCCAAGCACACGCACGCTAAATCCTTGCGCATGCACCACAAAAGGCCGGTTCTTGTTGTGCGCCACCTCGAAATAAGCCTCGCCAATGATGTACACATCGCGTGTTTTGCCAGTGAATGGCTTGGGATAACGAACGCGTGTGCGCGAATTGGCCATCATGCGCGTGCCATCGGGCAGCATTAGCGAAAGCGTTTGCCCAGTGGGCACGGCCAACTCTTGCATCACGCTTGCCGTTGTTTGCTTGCTTTGCATGTGCGAAAGGCGACGGGTACGCTCGTTTTGTTGCGTACCCAGGGCTAACCACAAGCCACATGCCAGCAAAGGCACGGCCACGGCAGCCGCCACACGCCACCAACGGCGCGTGTTTCGTGCCCTGTCGGCGTTAATCTTCTCGTATATGCGCGCCGTTAGCTGCTCGTCAACAACGTTGACGGGTTCGGCTCGCGAGATGAAGTCCTGCAAGAGCAAGTCTTCTTCCGAGCCATCAAAGCGCATGTCGTGTATATCCCTGTTCATGGGCGTTACGTCTTAATCGTTTCTCACTGTGCCAACAGCACCCCTTGCGCGCCGTCTTAGCAGCTGCCTGAGCGTCTGCACGGCCAATCCCACGTGATAATTCACCGTGGCAAGGGCAATGCCCAGCATGTTGGCGATGTCTTGATAGGGCATTTTCTCCACTTTAGCCAAGAAAAACACGTACTTGCACTTAGGCGGCAGCGTGTCGATGGCGGCGTTGATGGCCGCCAACTCTTCGGCAGAGATAAGCGTGTCGGCAGGCGTTTGCAGGTCGGGAAAGGCAAAGTCGGACATGCCGAAGTGCTCAACGCTGATTTGTCGCACGCGGTTGCGTTCGCGCCGCAAGTAGTCCACGCTCTTATTATATACGATGCGCGACAACCATGCGCGCACATTCTGCAGCTGCGTAAGCTTCTTGCGCATGCGCCATGCTTCAAGAAAAGCATCGCTCACCACCTCTTCAGCCATTTCTCTGCACCCCAGAATGCCGTAGGCGTGACAATACAGGGTGTTAGAGAAACGGCTGATAAACCCGTTGAAGGCCACTTGGCTTCCTTGCGAGATAAGCACCAGTTGTTCGTAGAGTTCATCCATAGGTGGCGAGGTGGGCGTTTGCGGTTGCTGCCCTTTTATTTATTAAGACGTTTTGCTGTGTGAATGTTATAGGTGTTGGCTTTGCATTAAACGTATTTTAACGAAAGAGGACGAGTTAACAAGTGGAAAAGTTAACAAGAGGGCAAGTTAACAAGTTTACAAGTTAACGAGTGGACTGGTTGACAAGTTCACAAGCGTACAAGTTCACGAGTTTCCCAGTTCCCAAGTTGACGATCTCGCTAGTTAACAAGTCAATTTATTAACCCGTTAACCAGCCAACGAGCATGCCAACTCGCATATTAACGCGGCTGTTTACCATTCTTTGCTTCATCGATTTCCAATTAACGAATACGCTTTCAACGCAACAAGATTGCGTCGTTGATGTTGCAAAGGTATAAACATTACGGCAAAACAGAACAAAATAGAGCCTGTTTTACGATGGAAAATTACTCCACTTTATGTTTCTCTCTGCATGGTAAAGGGCAAAAATAAGCGAACATGGCAAACAGTCCATGCACCAAACGCAAAGTGAACAGCTAGAAAACGTATCTTCGGCCAACCCTAAAAAGAGGCTTAAAGATTGCTCATCGCTACATTCGATAATAAATGCCGTTGAGTTCTTCCACGTTTTTCACCTCTTTTGTCTGTCCATCCTCCATATATATAAGGTGGTCGGCAATGCGTTCTATGGCTTCGAAGTTGTGGTCGGACACGATAATGCCCTTCTTCCCCTTTGCTTCTTTCAGCAGATTTAGCACACGGTCTACGGCTATAGGCGACAAACCTGCAAAAGGTTCGTCAAGTATGATGAAAGGTGCTGCACTGTTGAGCAACGTAAATGTCTGGAAATACCTTAACGTTCCGGCAGACAATTCAGAGATGTTATGGGCAAGTATGTTGCTTATCAATTCATCATGCACTGCTTCAGGAGCAATTCCTTCCATCTTCAAAATCTTTTTCACGCTTAGTGTCTTGGGGATGAAGTCGAATTGTGGTAGCATCCTTACCAATCCCGTGCGGTAAGCCTTGCTTTTTATGGTCTTTCTCCCGATGCGTATAAAGGCATTGTTGGCTTTTCGTGTGCCAAAGACAACCTCAAGCATGGTTGATTTGCCGCAGCCGTTACGTCCAAGCAATGCCACCAGTTCCCCTTGCTTGCACGTAATGTAGGTTCCGCGAAGTATGTCACGCCCACCTACACTGTAATAGATGCTGTCGGCCTCTAATAATAAGCCCATAACCATTTCAATATGAGGTGTGTACTAAGAGAAAGCGTGCCCGACATGCAGAACGATGTGGCATAAAGAGCAGCTGTTGTCCACCCTGCATTATGATAGAAGAAGAAGGCATTGCGCCTTAAACACACCTTTCCTAGTGCATCGAAAGCCAGTCCCCATGTCGGGTAAACGTACAAAAACACCTTTATGGCTTCCTCCAACCTCTTTTCCGAATAGGCGATTAAGCCCAAAACCAACGCAAATCCCAGTGCTGTAGGCAATGTGCTTTTGTAAAAAGCCAATAGGTAGCGAAGCTTAAGTGTCATGTCTTGCGTTTTTTATGCATTGATTTAAATTCCGCGATTTTATTGCAAAGATACGGCATTTTAAGCAGATGTCAGCCTAAAAGCACACATTTCTTGCATCTTACGCGCCCACAAACGCCATGCGGGGACAAGCCGTTTACACTGCTTGTCCCCACATGTCCTTATATAATATGGTGTTCAATCCACCGCTTCGCCCAGCAATGTGGCACTTGTGCTGCCCGTAATACGCACCATGACGCGCTCGCCGATGTGGTGATTGCCCTTGTCGAACACCACCATCTTGTTTTGTTCCGTTCGTCCGCACAGCTGTTCGCGGCTACGTTTAGACGGGCCTTCCACCAACACCTCGCGTACATTGCCCACTTCGGCGTGGTTAGCACGAGCCGAATTTTCGTTCTGCACCATGATAAGTTCGTTAAGTCGGCGTATCTTCACGTCTTCTGGCACATCATCGGGCAAGTGTTTCGAGGCATAAGTGCCGGGACGCTCGCTGTACTTGAACATAAAAGCAGAGTCGTAACCCACTTCGCGCATGATGCGGAGCGACTCTGCGTGGTCTTCTTCCGTCTCTCCGTGATAGCCCACAAAGATATCGGTAGACAATCCGCAGTCGGGCACCAGCTCTCGAATGGCTTTCACGCGGCTCAGGTACCATTCCACGGTGTATTTCCTGTTCATCAGCTTCAGCACCTTGTTGCTGCCGCTTTGTATGGGCAGGTGAATGTGGCGGCATACGTTGGGTTCTTCGGCAATAACGCGAAGAGTGGCGTCGCTCATGTCTTTAGGATGCGGCGTAGAGAAACGTATTCGCATCGTGGGAACAGCTCTTGCCACCGTGCGCAGCAGCTCGGGGAAGTCTATTATCTGCCCTTCGGCGTTCTTAAAGCGGTAGCTGTTGACGTTCTGTCCCAGCAGCGTCACCTCCTTATAACCTTGTTTG
Source organism: uncultured Prevotella sp. (assembly GCA_905373605.1). GTDB lineage: Bacteria > Bacteroidota > Bacteroidia > Bacteroidales > Bacteroidaceae > Prevotella. The sequence goes on along the minus strand of CAJPTO010000234.1, from coordinate 491 downwards.
TGCAGTATTTGCACCTCGTTGAGGATGCTATCCACATCTCGCGACCGCTCACGGCCACGGGTATAAGGCACGATGCAATAGTGGCAGAAGTTGTCGCAGCCGCGCATGATGCTCACAAAACCGCTAATCTTGGCCAGTGCCACGCGTTGCGGCACGATGTCTTTATACGTTTCGGTCTTCGAAAGGGCAATGTCAATGGCCTTGTTGCCCGCTTCGGCCTGCGCAATCATGTCGGGAAGGTTGAGGTAAGAGTCGGGTCCGGCCACCAATTGTGCGTGATGGTTCTCAATAAGGTCGTCTTTAACGCGTTCGGCCATGCATCCCAACACGCCCAAAATCACCTTCCGGCCCTTCTTTTGTTCGGCGTGCAGGGTGTCGAGCCGGTTGTAAATCTTGTTCTCGGCGTTCTCCCTCACGCTGCAAGTGTTCATGAATATGGCATCAGCTTCGGCCTCGTCTTGGCACAATTGGTGGCCGGACCCGACTCTTAC
>CAJPTO010000233.1 GCA_905373605.1 uncultured Prevotella sp. | reverse complement strand
CAACGGAAAGCTCGACCCTGTTATCGGGCGCGACGAAGAGATACGCCGCGTGCTGCAAATTCTGTCGCGTCGCACCAAGAACAACCCCATTTTGATAGGCGAACCGGGTACGGGAAAGACCGCAATCGTTGAAGGTCTGGCCGAACGCATCGTGCGCGGTGACGTTCCAGAAAACCTAAAAGACAAGCAATTGTATTCGCTAGACATGGGTGCACTGGTGGCCGGTGCCAAGTATAAGGGTGAATTTGAAGAACGGCTGAAAAGCGTCATCAAGGAAGTTACCAACGCCGATGGGCAAATTATCCTCTTCATCGATGAGATACACACGCTCGTTGGTGCGGGCGGAGGCGAGGGCGCGATGGATGCGGCCAACATTTTGAAGCCCGCTTTGGCTCGTGGAGAACTCCGGGCTATTGGTGCAACCACGCTAAACGAATACCAGAAGTATTTCGAAAAAGACAAAGCACTGGAACGCCGCTTCCAAACCGTGATGGTAAACGAGCCTGATGAGCTGAGTGCCATTTCCATTTTGCGTGGCATTAAGGAGCGTTACGAAAACCATCACAAGGTGCGCATCCAAGACGATGCATGTATCGCCGCCGTACAATTGTCTGAACGCTACATCTCCGACCGCTTCTTGCCCGACAAGGCCATCGACTTGATGGACGAGGCGGCTGCCAAACTGCGCATGGAACGCGACTCGGTGCCAGAGGAATTGGACGAAATCACACGCCGGCTGAAGCAACTCGAGATTGAACGGGAAGCCATCAAGCGCGAGAACGATGAGCCGAAAATGGCACAATTGGACAAGGACATCGCCGAATTGCGCGAACAAGAGAAAGCCTTCCGCGCCAAATGGGAGAGCGAAAGGGCACTGGTGAACAAAATTCAGCAAGACAAGCTGGAGATTGAACGCCTGAACCACGAGGCCGACCGCGCCGAACGTGAGGGCAACTATGAACGTGTGGCCGAAATTAGGTACGGCAAACTGAAAGAGCTTGACCGCGACATCGAGAACATCCGACTGCAACTGCAAGCCACACAAGGCGGACAAGGCATGGTGCGCGAGGAGGTTACGGCCGACGACATCGCAGAAGTGGTGAGCCGATGGACGGGCATTCCCGTTACGCGGATGTTGCAAAGCGAGCGCGAAAAGCTGCTGCATCTCGAAGAAGAGCTGCATCGCCGCGTCATTGCACAGGATGAAGCCATCGCCGCAGTTAGCGATGCCGTGCGCAGAAGTCGTGCCGGGCTGCAAGACCCCAAACGTCCCATCGCCTCATTCATCTTCCTTGGCACCACGGGTGTGGGCAAAACGGAGTTGGCAAAGGCTTTGGCAGAATACCTCTTTAACGATGAATCGATGATGACTCGTATCGACATGAGCGAGTATCAAGAAAAGTTCAGCGTGTCTAGGCTCATCGGTGCACCTCCGGGATATGTGGGTTACGACGAGGGCGGACAGCTTACCGAGGCCGTTAGGCGTAAACCTTACAGCGTGGTTCTTTTCGATGAGATAGAGAAAGCGCATCCCGATGTGTTCAACATCCTGCTGCAAGTGCTAGACGATGGCCGCTTAACCGACAATAAGGGCCGCACGGTGAACTTCAAGAACACCATCATCATCATGACATCCAACCTTGGTTCGCAGTTCATTCAGCAACAATGCGCCAACCTAACCGATGCCAATCGCGATGACGTTTTAGACGAAACGCGCCAGCACGTGATGGAGATGTTGAAACAAACCATACGTCCCGAGTTCCTCAACCGCATCGACGAAACCATCATGTTCCTGCCGCTTACCAAGCCGCAAATAGCCGAAGTGGTTCGCTTGCAGATGCGTTCGGTTGGCCGAATGCTGGCCGAGCAGGGCTTCAAGATAGATGTCAGCGACGACGCCATCGACCTTTTAGCCGACCTTGGCTACGATCCCGAGTTTGGTGCACGCCCTGTTAAGCGCGCCATCCAACGCTACGTGCTCAACGATCTCAGCAAAAAGATACTGGCCGAAGAGGTAAATCGCGATAAGCCCATCCTCATCGATGCCTTCGATGGCAAGCTGGTGTTCAGAAACTAAACGGCAATGAGCATCGCATGGTGGCTGCCTCCGCATGCCTAAAGCTTGGCATCCGCATGCAGACATGCCATTAAACAACTTAAGAAAACAGGCACAAGCAACTGGAATGTCCAGCCTTGTGCCTGCTTTTGTTTTCTGGCATGTGCACCAACGACATGTGGCCTTTATGCATACTTAGGTATGCGAAATATAAGAAAAAGAGCTTGTCTGCAAAAAAGACATTGAAAATTTGGCCGTTTCGCTTATTATATGTAATATTGCAACACGGTGACCCACATCTTATTTCTTATCGCTTGCATGTAGATAAATAGCCACCTAAACAGTAAATAAGAACACATCTAGAATTGATTGGTTATGAAATACAATAACATGTCTAAACCAAGAACCATAACGCAATTGTTGGTTGCGCTAATGTTCACAAGTGTCTTTCCGGCAGGCTCGGTCTTTGGGCAAGCTGTTCGTGCTGACAACGCCTTGTGCCTGCCCAGTGCAGGAAGCAAAATTACAAACACAGAAAGCACCAGACACTTAGTTTATCAAGCGAGCAACTTAGCCCCATTGGGTTCAACCGCACAAGCAATGTCCATCACTGGCCCCAAAGTGGGTTATAATGGGGCAAAATACAGTTTGCAATCTGCCCAAGAAGGCGACGTAACTTGGAGTAGCAACAACCCTGATGTGGCATCAATCAGCAACTCTGGCGTATTAACCGTGAAGGGCAGAGGCGTGGTGGTGCTCACGGCGAACTATAAAAACCAAAAGTATAACCTGCCCATCCTTGTGGGCATTCCCCGATTTATACTGTCGTCCTCACCCCAAACGGACGGGTATAAGGTTGACGCCACGTGCATAGACAAAGCTTATAAGAACCACCTGCCCCTACTAAACACAATGCTTAAATTCAAATGGGGCATCAAGCACGCTAACGAAAACATCCGCTGGTCCTCGTCTGATAAGCCCAGTTTAACCATTCTGGAGAAAGTGCCAAACGAAGACATAACGATATTCCTGCAGATTGAGGACGCCCTAGGCAACAAAAGTGCGTTGCAACACATTAGCGTACGTCCTCAAGATGTCTACGCCTCGGATTATACCACTTTCTACATAGATTCCGAGGGAAACCTTTATGATTTCAAAAAAAGATATGATTTGTACGAATCGTCAAGAGTATTCATCGACTATAAGCCAAACCTGCCTAAAAAGTACGAAGGCCGTGAATGGATGCCAATAACAGCCATTGTGTTGAGTCCACAGAAAGGGAACAAAGAAATTTCCATGTATGGTGGCGGTCCCCTTGTCTGCGACATCTTGTCTGAAGAAGAATACGAATTTATCCGAAACAAGTCAAACGACAATCAGAGGTATAATTATATGTTGATGTTGCTCAACGATGAGCAAAAAGTCATCCAATACATACCTATCAGTTTCATTTTTAAAACAACACTGTGACCATGATTCGAATAATTATATTTATAAAGATGTGTGTTGTCCTAGTGCTTACTTTCATCAGCACTGGGTGTTCTAGATTTACTTCTGAAGGCGAAACGCTAGTAAGAGGAACAGCCACCATAAATGGGAAAGAATACATAGACATAACAAAACGTTATTGGAATACTGATTTTACCATTAATTATTTGTCTTTCTATCCAGAATACAACATGTTTTTAATATGCATGCAACTCCAACCCAAAGGCCAAAGCAAATTGGACTATGAATATTGGATTTCATTCTGCTTATCAACAGAGAAGACCGGAGGCTTACAGATTAACTACCCTTATAGAGTAGAATATAAAAAGTCGTTGGAGACACCAACAAAAAGAATACCGAATGATGTGATAAAAAACTTTGCAACGAACAGAGAAAAAGTTATAAATACGAAAGCAAATGACGGTATTGCTATTGTAGCAAATCTAAAAAGAGAAGCTACACGTTCTGTGGAAGGGCAGTTCATCATTCGTTCTCTCGACTTGCAAAGTGGAGATTGCAGAGGAGAGTATACAATAACGACTCCTGCGGTTGACGGCAAAGAAGTTCTAAGAATCAACGGCAAATTTGAAACGAAATTTAGCGAATATCCATATTATTCACCATATTTAAAATAACAGATATGAAGACAAGAACTATAATCATTAGCCTAACGGCCCTTCTTTGTGCGGTGTCGTGTAAAGAAGAAACCGAGCTACAAGTTCCCAATCCTCCACCCCCTCATACAAATGTAAAAAGCGCAGAACTTGACAATGAAGCTGTTTACCGTTTCCAAACGGACAAGAATCAGATGCTGAATAGCATGATAAGATACGACTATACCAAGAAGAAGTACGTTCTAGACCTCTCCGAACAAGACGCACGAGGCATTGGCATCACAACGGGGATGTATAAGGATGCCCTTAAACGAGTGGAAGAAATGAATAAGGCAAACATCGAACGCCTTCAATAATCCAAACAACTACATTTCTGCCCACAACAAGCCGTGCCTTTACCCACCAAATACCCAGCAAACGTTCAGTACCAAACTGCTGGTACGGCCGCTACCAGCGTTTGGTAGCATGGCTACCAGCTTTTGGTAGTGGTGCTACCAGCGGCTGGTACGGCGGCTACCAACGGCTGGTAGCCTTCATAACAGCAAGCATGATAACCGCAAATTCGCCCATCTAAGTACGCCAGTTCGGGATAAGGAGCGATTCCTTTTGCACATTGTTTTATCGTAATGTGGGCGGATTGGTTCAACTACCGCGGT
>CAJPTO010000232.1 GCA_905373605.1 uncultured Prevotella sp. | reverse complement strand
TCTGCTCAGCTAAAAGCTAAAAATACAGCAAAGGCAATTTTTAGAACCAGCCATAAACGAAATAAAACTCAAAAACTCATGAACTCACGAACTATAAATTTGCAATATATTTACTACCTTTGCATCGTTAAAGGCAAACATGCCACAAATGCTTAGAACAAGCGAAGGTTGTGCGGTTCGCCTGAACGTTATAACTAAAACAATAGTAGGGAAAATGACTTCATTGACATTGGCTATCGTCGTTGTTTTCATCGTGGGCTATCTGTGCATCGCCCTAGAAAGCTTGACGAAGGTGAACAAGGCGCCCGTGGCGCTATTGATGTGTGTGGCTTGCTGGACGCTCTTCATGCTAAACCCAGCAGAATTTGTGTTGCCCAGTGCGCCCGAACTGCTTGGAAACGCTACTGGAATATTGCAGCATGTGGGCGAAAGCCTGCGCGAACACTTGGGCGAAACGGCCGAAACGCTGTTCTTCCTCATGGGCGCGATGACCATCGTTGAGATTGTAGACACCAATGGTGGGTTTAACTTTGTGCGCGATGCCATACAAACGCACAGCAAACGCGGACTGCTTTGGCGCATCGCCTTTATGACTTTCATCCTTTCGGCCATACTCGATAACCTTACCACGAGCATCGTGATGATTATGGTGCTTCGTAAACTTGTTGCCGACAAGCAAGACCGCATCATATATGCCTCGCTGGTGATTATCGCTGCCAACTCGGGTGGTGCGTTCTCGCCCATCGGCGACGTAACAACCATCATGCTTTGGATTGCCGGTTCCATCACCACGGGTGGCGTTATCTCCGAGATTTTCGTGCCTTCGCTGGTGTCGATGGTTGTTCCTGCCTTCATCATGCAATATATGTTGAAAGGCAAACTGCCTGCCGCTGTGCCTTCGGCCGAAGACAGTGCGCTGACGTTTACGCGCACCCAACGCCGTATTATCTTCTTCCTTGGTGTTGGCGGACTGATGTTTGTACCCGTGTTCCGTTACCTAACCGACCTTCCTCCCTATATGGGCATCCTGCTTGTGCTTGGCGTGCTGTGGACAGCCACCGAGATATTCTATCGTGGCATGCATTTAGGCGAAGACTCGATGTCGGCTCGTGTCATTGCCTTACTTCGTAAAATAGACATGGGCACCATTCTTTTCTTCCTCGGTATCTTGATGGCCGTGGGTTGCTTGGCAGAGATTGGCGTGCTCTCGGCAATGGGTCGCGGCCTGGAAAGCATCAGCGGGGGCAACCATTATATGGTAACGGGCATCATTGGTGTGCTTTCTAGCATTGTAGACAATGTTCCGCTTGTGGCTGGATGCATGGGCATGTACCCCATTGCACCAACGGGCGACATGGCCGTAGATGGTATTTTCTGGCAGCTTTTGGCTTATTGTGCCGGCGTTGGCGGCTCGATGCTCATCATTGGCAGTGCAGCCGGCGTTGTGGTGATGGGCTTAGAGAAGATAACCTTCGGCTGGTATATGAAGCGAATTACGTGGGTGGCCTTTGTGGGATACGTTGCAGGTATTCTCGTTTATTGGGTTGAGCGCACATTGTTTTTCTAATTGCCAACTAAATTTTTGAAACGATTTAGATAATAGGTCGAACAAGTCTGACAATTCAGGCTTGTTCGACTTTTCTGTCTAGTCCGGCTGCTCTTGGAAGCGAAGCACCGCCCATGTTGTTTTATCCCTTCTGCCACATAAGTGCTGGAAAGGGATTTGAAATACTCTTTGACAAGGCGTTTAAACTCCACGGACTTGAATTACTCTTTGACAAGGCATTTAAACTCCACTACCATTTTATCCAGCCTCAGAATAGGCCGGCCAAGTTGGGTTTCAACCTCCTTGTAGCCATGCGTCATCACCCATTCTATCACGTCATTGATAACATCGTTGTTGTAGCAAAGGCTCAATTGCATGGGCGTGGCGTAGTCTTCAACTGGCATCACCAAATGTTTTTCCAGCGGATTTCCCGTTGTGATGCCGAGGCAGTAAGCAACGAGGCTCCCCGACAAGTTGCCTTCAAAAGGTATGGGCAAAGCATTTAGGTCTTGTTTCACGCCTTCGACGATCGCTTTCAAGGCCAATAGGTCGTCAGACACGTCAAGGTTTTGCAAAATTCTCAACTCGTCATCAATACGTGCGCGCACATCTTCTGTCTGTTCCAGCCCCAAAGCATGAACACCCCAATCAACTTGAAAACACAGAGCCTTGTTCCTTGCTTTCTTACTTAATCTTATTTTACGTTTATTTGTTGTCTCCATATAATATACTACGAATGAGAAAAATGTTTGACATACTTTAAATTCAGTTTTCTGTTCTCCCCAAAAACAAATTTCAGGGTCTTTCTCTTCTTTACATTCTAGGATGTGCAATCGCTGTCTTTCCCTGCTTTCAAGAAGGCTTCCACATCTTTCCTTATCTGCAAAAAAGGTTCGGCATCCACATACACCTTACTTTTCTTCAGCATAGGTGCCATGTCTGCCACGCTATGTGCGTAAGATGCCAATTCGTTTCGCATCTGTGTGGAGTGAACGCTTTGTTGGCGAATTTCCATTTCGCGTTCGCGCACCAGATATTCGCACACGCGCATCAGCATAGGTATAACCAAGGTGTCGGTCAAGTGGTGTCCTTGTATGTAAAGGTAAGTGGTTTCTGGCGTAACGCCAAGCCTAAGCAGGTCGGCTTTCACTTGGTTCCAACTTGCTTTAGCATTGGGATGCCGTTGGCGCAGTTGGCGCAGTTTGTGGTCAATGCGGCTTTGCAGCTTACCCAATTGTTCTTCTGTGCGCCTTATCGAAAACCGCCCGAAGTCTATCATGCGATTAAAATCGGTGAGGGTGAACTCACCATAACGCCCCATGCGATAGTGCCAAATGTTCCAGACAAAAAGTGGAAAGACAATGCGCGAATAACGTGCGAAGAAGTTGGGGAAGTCGAAAACAAAGTGGTCGTTCAGCGTGGCGGCCACGCACACTTCATGCAGTCCGCCGGCGAAGCATTGCAGGTTCTCGATGGAATAGGCGTAGGTATGAAACACGAAAGGGTTGTTAAGGATGGCGGCCGAAAGGGGTGTTGCGCCTTGCAACAGGTAATCGTAGTCGGCATCTACGCATGCAATCATGTCGTGCCCCACTTTCTTGCCAATCAAACTCATCAATGCGGCTTTCTTCCCCCGTTCCAACTTGTTCTCTTTTGAGGGCAACATCACTTCGAAATACAGGTTGGCGTTTTCGAAACTGCTCAACACCGTGCGCCAAAAAAAGATGTCGTCGTAGCTTTCAACATATGCCACGATGCGTCGGCGCGCCTTTTGGGGCGTCATTCTGTTGGCTGCTTCGAAGTACGAAGAGGATAAATGTTCTTTTAGACCTTTGGACATGGGGAAAGGTGAAAGGGTGAAAAGATATGGAAAGGGTGAAAAGATATGGAAAAGGTGAAAAGGTAAAAGGGTGAAAAGGTGAAAAGGTGAAAAATGGCTTCGCCTACCAACTAACTAAGTCGTTAACTCATCAACTTGTGAAATAATTTACTCATCTACTGGTTAACTTGTTAACTCGTCAACTCGTCAACTTGTGAACTTGTTAACTCGTCAACTGGTTAACTCGTTAACTGGTTAACCCGTTAACTCGTAGCCTCACAACCTCCCCTCCTATTCCACCGTGATGTCGCTCACTTCAGTCACTCGGTCCATCCACCCATCCATTATAACAGCCGGACTATGCGTCGTGAGGATTATCTGCACATTGGGGTTCAGCTGTAGAATAAGGTCGATAAGCTGTTTTTGCCATTCGATGTGCATGCTCACTTCGGGTTCGTCCATGAAAAGGACATAGGGCAGACGGTCTTCAATCAGCACAGTGAGCAACACCACCAGCAATTGCTTCTCACCGCTCGACAACTGGTAAGGCTGCAACGTTTCGCCAATCTGCGAGAAGCGCACTTCGTTCTCCGTTCGGATGATTGTTTTCCCCGTTTCGGCAAACAAGCGGTCAATCATGTCTTGAAACAGTCGTTTGGGTTCGCTGTGTTCTTGCGCCAATCGTGCCGCATCGGGGTTCCCACTTTGCAAGACGTGTATGATGCGGTTGCCGATGTCCACTTGGTAATCCAAGTAACGGCGTTGCAATTGGTAGAGTTGGAAGTCCAGTTCAGTGGCGATGCTCAACCCTAGTTTGGCAATAATCTCGCTATTGAGCAGCGGTCGGTCGAACGAACGGATGATGTCATAGCGCACACATGTGGCATCTTCGGGTTCCATCGTTATGTGTACACCCTTAACGTGGTTTTGGTTGTCGGCTCCTTTACGCAAGCATTTCACCACTCGATTGAGAATGGTGCTCTTGCCCACGCCGTTAACGCCGCTCAGCACGTTCACCTGCTTGTGCAGTCGCCAAACGATGTGTCGTGTTCCGCTCCATAGCGAGTCTATCTCTATCTCCTTGATGTAGTCGGCATATTTCTCCATGTGGGCTAGTTGTTGTGGCCATAGCCCGTGCCGCAAGCGTAACGGTCGGGAAAGTGGCCAGTTAAACGTTAATACATCTCTAACACGGCGCGTTTCATCAAAATGCCCGTTGCCCCACGAACGACAACGAAACAACTTGAAATAACTCGCCATACAAAAATACGCATTTTATTCTAAATTGAGTAACTTTGCACCATAAAACTGAAAAATGATATGGATAAAGCACACATCAACGAGCGTTCGGCCGCTTCGCCTTTGGAAGACGAGCATGGTGTGATGTCGAGAAACGCACAGAAAGAGGTAAGCACAACGCCCATTCCCAACCGTGGTGCACCGCCATTGCAGGCC
>CAJPTO010000231.1 GCA_905373605.1 uncultured Prevotella sp. | reverse complement strand
AGTCGGTGCTTGGCAAAGAACACAATATCAACGAGATTGTTGTAACGGGCGTTCGCCAGCAAGCCAGTGTAAACAGCGTGAGCGATAAGATAACCGAGAACCTCATTGACCGCTCAATGGGCAAGTCGCTGGCTTCCATTCTCGAGCATGTTAGCGGCGTTAGCTCCATTCAGACTGGCACAACGGTGGCCAAACCCGTTATCAACGGTATGTATGGCAACCGCATTCTCATCGTTAACAATGGCGCGCGCCAGACAGGACAGCAGTGGGGAGCCGACCATGCACCAGAGATAGACCAGAACAGCAGTGGAACAATCGAGGTTATCAAAGGAGCAGAGTCGGTGAGATACGGCTCCGAAGCACTCGGCGGCATCATCGTGATGAACCAAAAGGCGTTGCCTTACGGCCAAAAAAACGTTTCTGGACACCTGCGAACGCTCTACGGAAGCAACGGGAAACGCTATTCGGCCGTGGGACAAGCAGAAGGAACGATGCCCTTCAGCAGCAACTTCGCATGGCGACTGCAAGGAACATATGCCAATTCGGGCGACCAAAGCACAGCCAAATACCTGCTTAACAACACTGGTTATCGCGAACACGACTTGTCGGCTGCATTGGGTTACAAGTTCAACACACTGAAATTGGAAGGCTATTATAGCATGTACAACCTCAAATTGGGCGTTCTGCGTAGTGCACAGATGGGCAGCGAAGACTTGCTTAAAGAGCGAATAGCCCTTGGGCAGCCCGTGGAAGTGACTCCTTACACGCGCCACATCGACTACCCTTACCAACACATCGTTCACCATACTGCCATTGGCAAGGTGTATTTCGATGCGGGAAAGTACGGCAACTTCTATTGGCAAACGGCCTTCCAAGCCGACGATCGCAAGGAAAACCGCATCCGAAGAATGAACCTTTCCAACATTCCTGCCGTTAGCATGTACCTAACCTCGTTCCAAAACCAGCTGAAGTGGGACCTCTCGTACAACAAATGGACCACCGAAGCAGGCGCATCCTACTTGCATATTCGCAACCGCAACCAGACCGGAACAGGCGTTGTGCCGCTGATACCCAACTACACCGAGTACGACTTGGGGCTGTACGCCATACAAAAGTATCGCAATGAAAGCTTCACTGCCGAAGCTGGCATACGCTTTGACAACCAAGAAACGCGCGCATCGGGCTACGATTACACTGGGAAGCTCTACGGAGGGCATCATGTTTTCAGCAACTTCTCGTACAACCTAGGTGCAAGTTATCGCCTTAACGAGCAATGGAAGTTCACGTCAAACCTAGGCTTGGCATGGCGTGCACCACATGTTCACGAGCTTTATAGCAACGGCAACGAGCTAGGTTCGGGCATGTTTGTCATGGGCGACTCCACAATGCACTCCGAACAAAGCACAAAATGGGTGACATCGCTTGCTTATCGCTCCGCTTTTGCCGAAGTGCGGGTTGACGCTTACCTGCAATGGTTAAACGGATATATATATGATGAGCCGGAGAGAGGCCGCTACATCACCGTGATTTCTGGCTCTTACCCCTTGTTTCAATACAAGCAAACCGACGCCTTCTTTCGTGGCGTCGACCTCGACTTGCGCTTAAAACCCTTGCAACATGTGGAATATCACCTGCTTTCGTCGCTGATATGGGCCAACGAAAAGCGCACAGGAAACTATCTTCCCTACATTCCGTCGACCCGTTTTGACCACGATATCACGTGGGAAGACATCCGCCTAGGCAAGGCAAACGCTTGGTTGCAGCTCAAACACAGGCTTGTTTTGAAGCAAACACGCTTCAATCCGGCCAGCGACCTCGTCGATTTCACGCCGCCCACCTACAATCTCTTCGGCTTTGAGGCAGGAGTAGAATGGCCAATGGGCGAACACAACAAGCTTCGCATGTTGTTAGCGGCTGACAATCTCTTTAACAAGCAATACAAAGAATACACCAACCGCTCGCGTTATTACGCCCACGACATGGGGCGCGACGTGCGTTTCTCCATCGGTTGGTTCTTCTAAACGAAACAAAAACAAAGAACATACAAAACAATAAGGTTATGAAAAAGAATTTTTTCAAGTCAATGCTCACACTATCTTGTGCTGCATTATTCGCATTTGCATTTACTGCTTGCGACAACACCGTTGATAAACCGGAGAATGAAAACAGACACAAGTTGCACGAAGACCCCACGAAGGTGACGGTTCAGCTGGTGCAAGGACACATGCACGCCGATTGGCGTTACGTTGACACTGAAGGCGGCTTCCATCAAGACCCCGAATCGGGTGCTAAATACCTGCGCCGCTTTCAAGAAATAACCTACGAACTGGTGCCAGGCAAAGGATGGGTACTCGCAAACGGCAGTGCCGACAAGTTTTATGTGGTGAAAGCGCACGATTACGGAGGTGAAAACGGTGCAGAAAATCCCGCTCCCGTGTACCTGCTTTTCATCAAGTATTACAACGCCAAGGGCGAACTGATGAACCAACAATTCGTACAAAACGGGCAAGATGCTATTCACCAGCACTTCTTTACGGTTGAGAACCAGAAAGAGTTGATGAGCGGTAATGCCATCACCGACACAAAAAGCACAACAGACTATATCGAATATAAGTACGCAGACACAACACCTTGGGACAAGACGAAGCATTTCGATGATGCAAAACTCACGGGAACAACAAACCCCATCGGCCTTAAAGGGGTGATGAAGTTTTTAAAAGACGACGTAACGATGGACCTCCGCATCAGGCTTTATCATGGATTTGTAAACAAAAAAGACCCTCGGACGGGCAAGTTCAGCCCCTATTATCGTTTCTCGCCCTTGCAATTGCAACAAGGAACATGGGACATCAATTTCACCGTTCCTGTAGTTGTGTATGCCGATAGGGAAGATGCTATCGAAGATAAAGCATTTGATGAGAACATGAGCGTTGAAAGCATATCGGAAGATGGTTTAAAACTATCTGATGGTACGCCAGACACGGTTGGAAACAAGCTGATACACCGCATCATGAAAGCCTTCAACCTCACATGGACTGAAGCCCTTCGCGATTATCGTGATTACATGTACAAGCAAGCAGAACACAATATGGCGACAGGCATCTGGCTATAACGCCGTTAAAGCCTGCTCCGCGTGAGCCTTTTAGAAGCAATGGCCTGCATTTCGATAGCATCGAAGTGCAGGCCATTTGCATTTGGTTGCTGCCTGAATAGGCAGCGTCGGACTAGTCAGACTGGTCTGAACTGTCGGATTGGTCGGGCTTGTCTGACCTGTCTGATCTGTCTGAAAGGTCAGATTTGTAGAAATCTCAAAACTATTACCACCATCACTTCTCATCAAATCCTTTTCTGTGTCTGCCTTAGCGTGAGCATATCCTTCGGTATGCCCGCTTGTATCTCATCTACAAGCAGCTCGCGAAGTGTTTTTCGGATAAAGTTTTTGCCAGTTATCATCACAATCTCGCGCGTTGGTACAGGTATGGCAAAAGGCCGAACAAGGCGTTTGTGGGCTTCGTCCAGCTGATACACAGCCAATTCGGGAATAAAGGTGATGCCCTTGCCGCTTTCCACAATGCGCATAAAGGTCTCGATGCTGCCCAAGGTGTAGGCCTTCTTGGCTGCCGATGCCGCTTTGAGGTGGCAAAACTTCACCAGTTGGTCGCGAAAGCAGTGGCCTTCGTCCAGCAACCATAGGTATTCGCCAGTCAAGTCGGCCGTCTTTATGCTCTCTTTGTCGAACAAGGGGTCGCCATCTGCCACATAAGCAAAAAACTGCTCGTAGAAAAGCGGCACGCTGTCAAAATCTTCCAGACCATCAAGGTGCGCCAAAATGCCGGCATCAACATCGCCGCGCACCAACGCCCGCTTTAAGTCTTCAGTCTTCATTTCCACCACGCGCACATCCATATCGGGATATTTGTTCATCAGTTGGGGGAAAAAACGCGGAATGAGATAAGGTGCGATGGTGGGCAATATGCCGATGGTGAACGTACCAAGCAGCGAGTGTTTCTCCTCTTCCACCGTCTCTTTCAGCTTTCTGGCGCGCAGCAGCACCTTCCATGCCTGTTCCACAACCATCCTTCCAGTGGGTGTTGGCGAGATGGGTTGGCTCTTTCTGTCGAATATTTTCAGCCCCAACTCGTCTTCCAGCTTCTGCACCATCGAGCTAAGTGTGGGTTGTGTTACGCCGCAATGCTCTGCCGCCTTGGCAAAGTGGCGAAAGCGAAACACCGCCATCACGTATTCAAGTTGTTGTAAAGTCATTTAATCTATTATTTTTGTGTGCTACAAAGTTACTACATTCACGTAATAAAGCCAAGGCTTCGGGCAGAATATGGGTCGTTTCATTGCGCAAAAAATCATTGTTGATTGTTAACGGGAAGGCCGTTTTGTGCCAGCCTCCCCTTGGGGGCGTTTCTTGCTTCCATTTATTGGGAGTTCTGCTGAAACAATTGTGATGTTGCCAGGCTCACGGCATTTTAAGTGTGTTCCTGAAACGAAGGGTAGGGGGCGGGTGTGGGCGTAAACGGCTATAAACGAAAAGCGTTCCTTTCCGTGTTTGGAAAGGAACGCTCGGTGGAGGGTGGCTAGTCGGATTCGAACCGACGACATTCAGAACCACAATCTGACGCTCTAACCTGCTGAACTATAGCCACCATGAAAGACTTCTTTTCTGAAATCGAATGCAAAGGTATGGTTTTTTTTTGAATGCGCCAAATGTTGATGCACGTTTTTTGTTGTTGTAGCCTACATTTTGGCCTGCTGAAGGCATTTTCCACCTTGTTTTCACCCCGAATGGGTTTAAAATCCGCCCACATTTTGGGCTAG
>CAJPTO010000230.1 GCA_905373605.1 uncultured Prevotella sp. | reverse complement strand
GATGATTTCAGGGCACAGTTGGCGTATCATTCTGATGGTTTCCGCCCAATGCGCCGCCCCCTTGTCGGGCAAGTCGTCGCGGTCTACCGATGTAATCACGCAGTGTCTCAAGCCCATAGCCTTCACACTACGTGCAATTTTCAAGGGTTCGTGTGGGTCGGGCGGCAACGGATGCCCCGTTTGCGTGGCACAAAAACGGCACGCGCGTGTGCAACGGTCGCCCAATATCATGAAGGTAGCCGTTCCGCTCTTCCAGCAATGCCCCTTGTTGGGACATTTTCCGCTGCTGCATATCGTGTGCAAACCATTCTCTTCGAGCGTCTTTTCTACAAATCCGTACTTTTCTCCGCCCTCAATCTTGGTGTAAAGCCATTTGGGTTTTCTCAGTAAAGGTCTGCGTTTAGTTTGTTCTTCCATTGTATATCACATTTAGGCTGATGTTAGTGATGAGGCTTCTTGTGTCACTTACATGTGTGGTGACAAACAAATTGCACGACAAAGATAAGGTTTTTAGGCGAACTGAAAAAGACAAATCCTCTTTTTTTTCGGTAGGCAGGGCATTGTGCTTACACAATGTTGCGCGCTCTGTTCGAAAAGAACAGCCAACGCCACTTGCTCGTTAGTTCCGAAACGCTTTGATTGATAGTGAAAAGGAATTGAATTTGGAATACGCTTGCTGAGCTTGGTGCATTATCTTACTCACGCAGAGGCGCAGAGGACACAGAGAACACCCCCATCAAAGTTCAAGGCATAAGACGCTACGCTTAGAAAACGCAGTGAGAGGAGGGGCATGTTCCCACTGAAAACAAAGAAATTAAGGTGTTCTTTCTCCGCGTTGTCAAAGCATAATGCCTTCTCCGTGCCACTCGTACAAAGAAAGAGAGCTGCTCCCTATGCGCTTCTACGTGAGCATTAACTCCCAACGCTAGCTAGCATGTAATCTATGCCCCCATTTCTTCTTGGCTATAATTACAGTCGCTTCACTTCCTTGTCTGCCTTGCTGTGACTATGCGATTTATAGTTCTTGCTGTTCAGCTTGTAACTCAAGGTTACAGATACAGCCCTGAAGTCGTATCGGTTTAGCAGATGCATCACCATTTGGTCGTTGTAGATGTCGTTGCCGTCTTTTTTGCTGTCGAAGATGTCATTGACCTTGAGCTGTACACTCAGGCGGTCATGGCAGAATGTCTTCACGGCATTGAAGTTCACCGACCACATGTTGCGGCTGAGATGCACGTTTCGGTAGTCGCCCGGGCTTTGATAGTCGGCTGTGAGGAAGAGTGACAGCGTGCGGCCTACTTGGAAGTTGTTGGACAGCTTGACAAACCATATGGGACAGCTCAGGTTGTACTGTCCCGTGCCTGTTGTCAAGTGTAGGAATTGCTTGTTCATTACTGCCGTAAGTTGTGGCGTCCACGCTCCGAAACCCTTTGAAACAACCACTGCCAGCCGCATCTGCTTTACCGATGGCAGGTTGCGGTAAGACATTATCGACACGGCACTATGCGTAGTCGACTGCGTGCCCCAGTTGATGATGGCGTTGCGCGTGTCAGAGTAACCAAGCTGAAACTGAACTATCCGCCACACGCCTTGCAGCGTTAATTCATGTATGTACTCCGGTCGAAGCAGTGGGTTGCCCATCTGCCAAGTGTAACGGCTACCATAAAGCACGTTCTTGCTTAATTGACGATATGTGGGGCGGCTTACTTCAGTGGAGTAAAGCAACTGGGCCTGCAACTGTCCGACACGAATGCCCCACGAGAGGTTGGGATAGACCCTGATGACCGACTGCTTCACATCGGCTTCCCCATAGCCGGGATGGAACGTGAACCGAGTGTTCTCCGTGCGAATGCCGAGGTCGAAGAGTCCCACACCAGTCAATACGGAGTAGTTGGCAAAAGCCGCGAGCTGCGACTCCCTCAACAAACTCTGCGACAGAGGCATCTCATCAAGGTTGCTGGTGTAGTCGTCGTTGCGTCGAGTGTGTACATATTCCACGCCCACTGTTGCATCGCCACGCCACAGTTTGTGCCCTATTGAGGCACGCAGCGACAGCAGTCTGTTGTTGACATGGCTGACAGCCGAGAACGCTCGGCTGCTGTAGGCCTGGCTTACCTCCTCATATGCATTGTCAGTTTCGGTCGTGCTGTGGAGATAGTCGATGTCGGTATTGATTTTGAATTTGCCGGCGGTGCCCGAATAATAGACGTTGATTAGATGACTTGGGTTGTTGTGGCCGCGTTCCTGCCCGTTGGTGAACAATAGGTCATACGGTTGGTCGTCTGCAGAAATATGATTGGCAGAAGTCAAATCCATGCGGTTGCGTGTGTCGAGGGTCAACATGTACCGACCACCTACGTACGACTGCCCTGCAATATGGTAATCAAGGCCCGCCGTGTTCATCACGCGGTTGTGCTTACGAAGCTCCTGCTCATTGCTCACTTCGTTCCACAGTGTGTCGACAACGGCTGTTTGGGTGAGGTCTTTCCATTTCAGGTAGTTGTCCGAGCGGTATTCGAAGTTGTCGTACACCGTCCACCGCCGCGTGCTGTAGCGCAAATTCATCTGCTCTATCGCGCTGGTGTTGCGGTTTTTGTACCATGTTGAGCGTGCATCAACGCTCAATCCCTGGGCAACATTGGCATAGGTTGTCACCCGAACCACAGCCTTGATTGCGGCGTCGTATTCAGGACCAGGATTTGTTACCACGTCCAAGCTCTTTATGGCATCAGACGAGAGCTGGTCCAGTTCCGCCAAATTGTATATGCGATGGCCGTCGACAAAGAACACGGCCTGCCCTCTGCCCATCACATCGTATCCGCTTTCCGTTTTTCTCATGAGTGGCAATGCGGCAAGCACCTCTTCAAGTCTTCCTGCATGTGCAAGAGTCGTGCCGCGGATGACGTAGCGGAAGCCGTCACGGGTAAGCTGTGACACAGGGCGCGAGGCCTTAACCATCACCTCTTTCAGCTGATGCTGTACCTCGTTGAGCATGATGTGCACCGAGTCGGCACCGCCTGGCTTGACGATGGCCGTTTCATAGCCCAAGCACGACACGGCAATCATCCATTCGCCTTGAGGGCGCGGCATGATGAAACGGCCCTGCTCATCGCTCACCTCGCCACAGATGTAGGCAGAATCGGGACTGCTGAGCATCACAACAGTTGCTCCGGCAATAGCCTTGTGTGACGGGGCGTACACATACCCCGTCACCTTCTCTTGCGCCACAACGGCCATCGACCATGAAGCAGCCAAAATGATAGTTAGAATTTTTATCATCTGATAGAACGAATTAATTGCATCAGTAAGACATTTACCAAGACAGAAGGTTTGTTCCGTAGGTCAATGGCTGGATTTGCTTCAAGATAGCTGCCACCTCTTGTCTTGCATAACTTGAGCCAATGAAACAACTAGGGGATTTTGCTGCAGCCGCACGCGCCATTTCCAAACGTTGCTCGAGTTCTTTTAAGTGGAGTTCTTTCTCTGAATTGGAAATTTTGTTCTTAATCCATAGGTTTATGTGCTTTTTTATTGCTTTGCGCACAGCATCCTTGTGATAGCAAATTTATGAAAAGGCATCGTTGCCGCCAAACAAATTTGAGGTTATCTTGCAAGAATGTAAGAAAAATCATACTTTTGTATGACAAAAAACAAAAATAAATATGACGCTTCTAGATATAATAAAGGGACTAAAGGGGATGGATGCCACAATGGATGTGGCGTATCCAATCATAGATGATACTTCTCCTTACGTGCAAAGTGCACAAGCTTACGATAGGCTTGGATATGGAAAAATTGTTTTGATTGATTTCAGGCGTTGCACTTTCCCGTATGTTTCACCATCCATTTTATCCGAATTACAACAAGTTGAGAATAGGAAAGCGAGAAAAGTTGAAGACATGCTCGACGAAAAACAGCTGTGCTACATAAGCGAGGTTCTTAAAGCTTACTTTGCACTACTGAAAAAGGATTATGCTCATGTAGAAACTTCTGTCTTGCACTTTGATTTATCAATCAATGGAGCGATATGTAAGGAGATGATTCACACTTCGTTAACTCCTTGTTTGCTCGGTGCTAACAAGGATGTTATATTTGGATTGTGCATGTTAACGTATTCGACAAGGAAGCAAACAGAAAATGCGCTTGTAAAACTAGCCGAAGTGGACTATCATCTTGAATTGGAAAACGATGAATGGGTGCAAACAGATAATTCTCATTTAACCAATATGGAAAAAGTGATTATTGGGCAATGTGCCAATGGTAAAAGCATAGCGAGCATAGCAGAGCATCTCTCTGTTTCGACATCCACAATCAAAACCCACAGAACGAACATTCTAAAAAAGCTAGGTGTTACCAATATTACTGAGGCCATACAATATGTGGAGGATTATAATTTAATTTGAGAACGTTCTCAAAGCACACATCTTATCTAGCAAAAACACGCAGTTCGGGATAAGGAGCAACTCCTTTTGTGAGGTCTTTTGTCGCGATGAGAGGTAGTTGGCGTAACGATGAATTCTAGATGCTAACCATCATACATTAAAAGTCAAGACAACTTCAATATCAAGCACTGTTCTTTTCTTGGTGGTATCATTGGCGGGCGCAGAATACGTTGCCGACTTAAGTCATTCTGCATACTTACTCGGGGATAATACCCCAGCCTAACGAAACTTATCTTCATGACGCAGGCGTGGCATGCGAAGCCACGAATGATCAAAAATGTAAAGTATTTAGCCCGATTTTTAACATTGTGAGTGCCTTCGCGCATCACCAACTGCCCATCCAGCCACAAATAATCCATTCTCACGCGAGGTGAACAAGAAGAACGCAAATCTACTTACGCACTTGGAAACAGGCCATTTTGCTGATTTTAGCCGCTATTCTG
>CAJPTO010000229.1 GCA_905373605.1 uncultured Prevotella sp. | reverse complement strand
ACGGCCTAGCTTTCACACGCTTGCACTAGGCAGGGTAGCGCGTAAAAGCGCGCAACCCTGCCCTACAAAAAGACCAACCGCTTCGCGATAGTTGAACCAATCCGCCCACATTACGATAAAACAATGTGCAAAAGGGGTTGTTCCTTATCCCGAACTGGCGTATTTGTTGTGCGGCACTAGCCTTTGCATGAAAGTGTGTTACATGCCTGAAAAGCACCACAAATCCCCATAAATAAGGAACGGATTTACACCATATTTTTCTTAATTTTGCCGAAGCGAACAACCCTAGGCATGGCAACAAACAGCGGAAAACAGCCGCGAAAATTGCTCGGCCTGATTTTTTTACCTTTTAGTTTCATGCAAGATAACAACCCCACTCACGCTACATTGCTAGACCCAATGCCCCAAGTAATCATCGTTGGTGCCGGACTAACCGGCCTTACTGCCGCACACACCTTGCGCAAGCATGGCAAAACGGTGATGGTCATTGAGAAAGAAAGTCGCATTGGCGGACAGATACACACCCACGAAGCAAACGGATTTGTGTTTGAAAGTGGCCCAAACACGGGTGTGGTGGCGCATCCCGAGGTGGCCGAACTGTTTGAAGAACTGGCTCCCTTTGACTGCGAATTGCTCACCGCTCGCGATGAAGCCAAGCAAAGGTGGATATGGAAAGCGGGCCGTTTCCATGCCTTGCCCGTGGGACTGAAAGCAAGCGTGCGCACAACGCTCTTCTCATGGCACGACAAGTTGCGCATTCTGGCCGAACCATTCAGGCCTAAAGGCACCGACGAAAACGAGAGTGTGGCGCAGCTTGTTAGGCGAAGGTTGGGCCATTCTTACGAGCGTTACGCCGTAGACCCTTTCATCTCTGGTGTGTATGCCGGCGATGCCGAACGCTTGGTTACACGTTATGCCTTGCCCAAGCTTTATAACCTGGAGCAGACTTACGGCAGTTTTGTGCGTGGGGCGATAGCCAAGATGCGGCAACCGAAGACTCCGCGCGAAAGGCTTGCCACCAAAAAGGTGTTCTCGGCGCATGGCGGAATGCAGCGTTTGGTTGAGGCCTTGGCGCATTCGGTGGGCAAGGCGAACATTGTTTTGGATGCGAAAGACTTGCAATTAACGCCAAACGAGCAGGGTTGGGAAGCTGTTTTCAACGTAAACGGCAGCCCTCGGCGCATCGTTGCACCGCAAGTGGTGACAACCATTGGCGCATACGCCTTGCCGCAGCTGTTGCCTTTCGTTCCAAAACGGTTGATGGAGCCTATTGCAAGCTTGCGTTATGCGCCCATTGTGCAGGTTAGCGTGGGGTTCGATAGCGTAGACGGCGGTCGTAATGATGCTTTCGGAGGGCTGGTTCCCTCGTGCGAAAACAGGCAAATATTGGGTGTACTCTTCCCAGCTTCGTGCTTCGAGGGCCGCGCTCCACGTCAAGGCGACCTCTTCTCCGTGTTCGTTGGCGGCATCAAACATCCCGAAATGTTGGACAAGAACGATGACGAAATGGCTCAAATGGTGCTTTTCGAACTTCGACAGATGTTGCCTTCGCTGGCCAACGAGCAGCCCAGCTTGCTCCGAATATTCAGGCATCGCCACGCCATTCCCCAGTACGAGGCATCCAGTGGCGCACGCTTAGCGGCTGTAGACGCACTGCAAAGCCTGTTTCCAGGCCTTGTGGTGGCCGGAAACCTGCGCAATGGCATCGGCATGGCCGACAGAATAAGGCAGGGAGTAACCATTATCCCAGAAGACTTGGCCAACTTTCGGAGAAAAGAATGACCCTTCACGTTAAGCCAGAGGCTAATGTGTTTTTTTGAGTTGATGTTTTTTATGGTCAAAGCGCATTGGCTTTGGACAATCGTCGGCCCACTTAGTGCGCCGATGAAGGCTTAGCAGCAACAAGTTTCCTGTAGATGTACCCCGCCCACAGTGTTTTATCATCGTGCGTGTGCTGCCTTTTCTCTCTCGCGGCATTGTATGTTGCAGGGTAAGATCTCTCTTGAAATGTAAAGTTTACGGCACAAATTTTAACATTATGGCTGCCTCCGCGCGCCACAATTCGCCCCTCGGCTGCAAATAATTCATTCTCGCATGGGTAGGTGAGAGGAAGTGTGGGTAAAGAAGAGGCATCATTCACACCATTTTGCCGCATTTAGCCCTGCTTTTTGCATCAAAAAGCTCTGCTAAATGCGGCACTTAGCTATGCTTTTTGCATGAAAAAGCCGGGCTAAATGCATCATATTGCAGGGAAATGACCGAAAAAAGCAATTTTTCAGGCACTCAAAGGGGCATTGAAAGGCATGAGTTAGCAGGGAAAGTGGGCAAAAATGCGGGCTGGAAAACACACAAAGGAGACAATCTAGCGAAGCTAAACGATAGGAAATGCCCGTTTTTTGCCCATCGTTTACCCAAAAACCATTTGGAAAATAAGGGAAGTGAATACGTTTTGCTGGTTTTTAGGCCTTGAAAAAGGCTAGAATTGCTCGTGGCAAAAAGCTGTTTTGTAAAATAATGAGAGGGTAATTGGGATGTTGGCGAAACGGGAATGCCAAACCATAACTGCATGCTTTGCCAACGGCATGTTTGCAGCGAGATGGTTTTTATCGCCGCTGTTTTCAAAAAACATGCCTGTTTGGCAATAAGTCTATATGTTGTTAAGACAAAGACAAGCAAAGGCTTTGTCGGCTTGCCAAATCGTTAACTTGCCACTATTTCAGACTGTTAACTCGCCAGCTAATCCCTAAATAAAGTTATCCGAAGCCCCATATTCCACTTTTTTTTCGTATTTTTGCAGCTTAAAAAGCAAAAAGATTATATGGGTCGAATTAAATTGATAGACAAGGTCTTCGAAACGTCGATTACCGAAGCCCAAATACAGGAGCGCGTAAAGGCTGTTGCCGACAGAATAAACAAAGACATGGCCGACAAGAACCCACTGCTCTTGGCCGTACTTAACGGTTCGTTCATGTTTGCCGCCGACTTGATGCGCATGCTTACCATTCCTTGCGAAATCTCGTTCGTGAAGTTGGCTTCGTATCAGGGTACAACGTCTACTGGAACAATAAAAGAAGTGATTGGCATCAACGAGGACTTGGCCGGACGAACCATCATCATCGTTGAAGACATTGTGGAGTCGGGGCTTACAATGAAAAGAATGATTGAAACATTGGGCACACGCTCGCCCAAGTCGATTCATATCTGCACCTTGCTCATGAAACCCGAACGGCTTACCGTGCCGCTCAACGTGGAATATGTGGCGATGGAAATTCCTAACGACTTCATCGTGGGATACGGACTGGACTATAACCAGCAAGGACGCAACTTAAAGGATATTTATACCGTGGTGGAGGAGTGAGATAATTAGAAACAGACTCAACCAAAGCCAATTAACTTTGCGGGCTATGCAAGGAAAATGCATTCCAGCTTAGTTCGCAGCGCAATGACTACACAAACAAGTTTACAAGACAAAACATACATAAGCCTAACCACTCCCCCTTTCCCTTGGAGAGAACATGTGGGTGAAGCTTTTAATCATTAAAACAACAAAATGAAGAATATTGTTATCTTCGGAGCCCCTGGTTCGGGCAAAGGAACACAGAGCGACAAGCTCATCGAGAAATATGGTTTGGAACACATCTCAACGGGCGACGTGCTTCGCAACGAGATTAAAAACGAAACGGCTCTGGGTAAAACGGCTAAAGAATATATTGACAAGGGACAACTGATACCCGACGAACTGATGATTGACATCCTGGCTAGCGTGTACGACAGCTTCGGAAAAGAACACAAAGGCGTGATTTTCGACGGATTTCCCCGCACCATCCCACAAGCCGAGGCACTTAAGAAGATGCTTGCCGAACGCGGACACAACGTGGCTGCGATGATTGAACTGGAAGTGCCTGAATACGAGCTGATGAAAAGACTGTTGCTGCGCGGACAACTTAGCGGACGTACAGACGACAACGAAGAAACGATTAAGAAAAGATTGGGCGTGTACCACAATCAAACGGCACCCCTCATCGAATGGTATAAAACAGAAAACATACACAACCACATCGACGGACTGGGAGAACTGGAACGTATCTTCGACGATGTGTGCCGTGTGATTGACAACATATAAAGCTCATGCCCGAATCAAACTTCGTAGACTACGTTAAGATTTACTGCCGCTCGGGTAAGGGCGGAAGGGGCTCTATGCACCTCAGGCACGTGAAATATAACCCGAACGGCGGCCCTGATGGGGGTGATGGCGGCCGTGGTGGAAACATCTACCTGCGCGGAAACCACAACTATTGGACGCTGTTGCACCTGAAGTTCCAACGACATGTGTTCGCCGAACATGGCGGGAACGGCGGTAGGGACAAGTGTCATGGCACTGACGGCAAGGACATGTACATCGATGTGCCTTGCGGTACGGTGGTGTACAACGCCGAAACGGGCAAGTATGTCTGCGACGTGATGCACGATGGACAGGTGGTTTTGCTGCTCAAAGGCGGTCGCGGCGGACTGGGTAACTTCCAATTCCGCACGGCTACCAACCAAACGCCGCGCTATGCGCAACCAGGCGAGCCGATGGAAGAGATGACTATCATTCTCGAACTGAAGCTATTGGCCGACGTGGGACTGGTGGGTTTCCCCAATGCGGGCAAGTCTACGTTGCTTTCGTCGCTCTCGTCTGCACGACCAAAGATTGCCAACTACCCCTTCACCACGCTTGAACCATCACTGGGCATAGTGGCTTACCACGAACACAAGTCGTTTGTGATGGCCGACATTCCGGGAATTATCGAAGGTGCCAGCGAGGGGAAAGGGCTTGGGCTGCGTTTCCTCAGGCACATCGAGCGAAACTCGCTGTTGCTCTTCATGGTTCCTGGCGACACCGACGACATTAAGAAAGAATACGAGG
>CAJPTO010000228.1 GCA_905373605.1 uncultured Prevotella sp. | reverse complement strand
CGGTGGGACCTTGCTGTCCAGCACCAAAACCAGGCGTGGTGTTGGGGTTCGTGGTTTGTGTTTCGGTAGCCGACTTCTCAAGAACGCTGCTTTCGGTAGCCGATTTAGGAGCAAAATAGGCACATGCAACGCTGAACACAACCATTGCAATGGCCAATCCCCATGTGGCTTTCTCTACGACGTCAGTTGTCTTGCGTACACCCATGATTGAGTTTGAAGAAGAAAATTGTGACGAAAGGCCACCACCTTTCGACTCTTGAATGAGTACAATGGCTATCATCAGCACTGCTGCGATGCAGATTAGTACTACAAAAAGACTGTAAATCATTTTTCTATTTGTTTTTATTGTTTATTATCAATTTCTCTAGGAAACGTATTTGGTCTGCAAAGTAAACATTTTTTTTTGGAAAATTCAAATTTAGCCGCCTAATAATTTCCAATGCTTTCTCGTATTTCCCTTGTCGGATGTAAATCTTTGCCAGCGTTTCGGTGAAGTATCCGTCGTTTTCTTGCACAGCACCCGTGGTGGTGTTGTCTTCCACAACTGGCACAAACTCGGGTTCGTCTTTTAATTGTATCCTTCCGCCCTCGTTATAGATGAAGTTGTCTATGAGTGTTTGTCCTTTCAGTTGTGGGGTTTGTTGTGCCACTTCCTGCTCCTCGGTTTCTATTTCCATTAGGTACGACACGTAATCGATAGCAGCATCGGCGGGTGTCGGTTTTCTATGTCCTTTTTGCTTTTGCTGTTCATCATCATTAGGCAATGACTCGAGGAAGTTGTCGATAAGCGAAATCGTTCGGCTTTCGTTGTCGCTGCCCTCCCTTTGTGTCTTGTTGCGTCGCTCATCGGTTTTGAGCCTGTAGTGCGAAGCCTCAATCATGTTGAACACCACGCTTCTGTTGGTGAGATACACCGATGCACGGCGCAGTTCTTCATCGAAAGTGGGGTCGTGCAGAATGTAGAGGTTTTGCAACATCAGCAGTCTGGCAGGTTGGTAATAGGGGTGGAGCGCAACAATGCTTCGGAGATCGTATAACGATTCCTTGTCTAGCTGTTCTGGATGATTGATAAGTTGCGTTAAATTCATCATTCGAGTAGTTATTTCCACGTGTTTTACCAATTGGCCACTGTGGCATTGAAAATCTGGTCGGTAAGGTCTTTCACCATTTCTCGTACAAGCCGCTCCTGCACTGCGCTAAGCGGCAGTGTGGTTTCGTAGGTTGCAGTGGCGGTGAACTGGCGTTCGAAGTCTTCCTTATGGTTCTTCGTGTTGGTAAATCTCACGTTTACCGTTATGGACAGTTCCGTTTGAGCCGAGTAACCCTCACTTGAAACCGACTTATTGCGTTGTGTATATTGCAATATTTCGCCGTCTACGCGCAAGTCGCCGTTTCGTTTCACTTGGGTAAGGCGTGTATGGTTGGCGTAGATGTCTTTGAGCTGGTTGTTGAACATGGGTGCCATAGGCCCCCAAATATAGCTGCTCCGGTTTGGGAAGTCGGCAATTTGTATGGTCTTTGTCTTACTGTAATCGATGCTCGCCCCGTTAAACTTGTACGAAACGGAGCATGCCCACAGCACGAAAGTGCCAAGAACAAGTGTCACAGCCAGTTTACTTACTGCTTTCCAATCCATACTGTTTAATTCTCCTATATAGCGTTCTGTCTGATATTCCAAGCTCTATGGCAGCTTTTTTTCTGTTTCCGCCATTTCTTTCCAATGCTTTTTCCACCATCTGTCGTCCCAAATCGTTGAGGTTAAGGCTCTCGTTATCGGCGTCGTTAATCTCTTCTGCCTCAACAAACCCGTTGGTGAAGGGTGTCTGTCTGGCGTGGTGTGGCGTTGATGGGGTGGGAACGGCATCGATTTTTTGTGGGTTGAGCGTTGCTATTCTGGGCTGGTATCCCGGCAGCTCGGCACTTATGGCGGCGGTGTCGTCAAGCCTTTTCCTCAGTCCCGACACCTCTCTGCGCAAGTCGCTTACGTTACCGCGAAGCTCGTAAAGTATCTTATAGAGCATTTCTCGTTCGCTTTCGTACGAATGGGAGGAAGAAGAGGGCAGCGGAGCAAGCTGCGTGCTCTCAGGATCTTGGGGAATGAACTTCTCCAAGAGTGCGGCATTAATTTCCCTTTCGCGGCTTAGCACCGACATTTGCTCGGTGATGTTTTTAAGCTGTCGCACGTTTCCGGGCCATTTGTACTTCAACATCAGTGCCTTGGCGTCGTCTGTCAAGGATATTTTAGGGAGCTTGTATTTCTCTGCCATCTGCATGGCGAAGAGGCGGAAGAGCAAAATGATGTCGTTGCCCCTGTCGCGTAATGGTGGCATTTGTATGGGAATGGTGTTCAGTCGGTAGAACAAGTCTTCCCTAAAGCGCCCTTCGCTGATGGCTTTGCGCATGTTGACATTGGTGGCAGCAACGATGCGTACGTTGGTTTTCATGATGCGCTGTCCGCCCACGCGTATGTATTCGCCCGTTTCCAGCACGCGCAGCAGTCTTGCTTGCGTGGCCATTGGCAGTTCTCCCACTTCATCGAGGAAAATTGTTCCGTTGTTTGCTACGCCAAAGTAGCCTTCGCTCTCGCCCACGGCCCCGGTGAACGACCCCTTTTCGTGGCCGAACAGTTCGCTGTCGATAGTGCCTTCGGGTATCGACCCACAGTTTATGGCGAAATATTTTTCGCGTCTTCTGGGTGAGTTGTCGTGAATAACGCGCGGTATAATCTCTTTTCCCACGCCGCTTTCGCCTATGATGAGTACCGACAAATCTGTTGGCGCAACCTGCATGGCAACGTCTAGGGCATGGTTCAGCGCATCGCAGTTGCCCACGATGTTGTACCTTTGTTTTATCTTTTGTAGTTCCGTCGTATTCATAGGAGCAACAAAGTTACAAAAAATAGCTGAAGTAAGGGCAGAAATATGGAAGATTAACGATTTTCGGCATTAAAGAATGCTGTTGCTTTCATGATGGCGTGCATTTTGCGTTGCCAGCTAAACTCGTTTAGCAACGTTGCCGGGACAGCTTTCTTTCTCCCAGGTGTATGCTAGAAAGCTTGAAAACAGGCAGACACCTTGTTGCTGAAAAGGGGCTGTTCGAGTTATTCTGACGTGTCTGTATTGGGGGTTGAGCGGTCGAACTTAATTAAGAGTAGTCCCAGTCCGGTGAAAATCAATTCCCTGATGCGCACAATCAATGCCACGAATATGCCCGAGCTGGATGCAATTCCCAAGCCCGAAGCCGACATGAGGAAGCCGCCTTCGCGCCCTCCCAACTGCAAGGGTATGAAGAAAAGCAGGTTGGCAAACAAGCTAGTAAAGGCCAATATCAATATGCATTGTATGAAATTGACATCGGGCATGATAACCAAGAGGATGAAATAAATCTCTAATGCAGAAAGGATGCGGCAGCCAAGTTCCAGCAAGACGGCAGACACAAAGGTCTTGCGGTTTTGTTTGTGCAGGGCAGATATTTGTTGGTCCACGGTGTCGAGCTGTTTTTTGTTGCGTTCGATGAACGACGAAGCCCAACGTTTTACGAAAGGAATGTGGCTAAGTAGACGCATGGCCCTGAAGGCAAGTCCCTTTTGGTAGCCTTTCATGAAGAACCAAAGCCCGAGAATGCAAAAAACGGCACTGGCCGAAACGATGGTTAGATGGACAAAGGTGAGCGGCTGGGTGAAGAAAAACAAGGCGATGGAGATGAGCCAGAACCAAAAATGGCTGAAGATGTGGGTCATGGCGTAGAGTATCACGGATGAAGAGGCGCGCTCGGTGCCTATCTTAGGTGCCAAAGACATGATGCGATAGGGTTCGCCACCCATCAATCCGCCAGGTGTGGCGTAGTTTAAGGCGAAGCCAGAGACGGTAATCTTGTACAACCACCAAAAGTTGATGCGGCTGTTGTTGCTGGTTTGTGGCTCATTTTTCCCTTGTCCGGCCTTGATGATGATGTACCAAGCCGAGGTGTTGAGCACATACAGTGCCATCCATAGTGCCAAGACAGCAAAGAACCAATAACCCGTGTGTTGCAATCCGCGCCACACTTCCTCGAAATTGAGCTGTGTCACCATGATGCCCAGCAGCACCAAGCCGAAGATGAAAAAGCCGTTTTGATATTTCTTTTTCATTATTCGTTATTTGGATTGTTGCTCAACGTCGCCTTCTTTCTTTTTCGGCACGTTGAAACGCACTTTCTCGCTCTCATCCCTTTTCTCGTGGTAGAGTTTCTTCAATGGTTTTTTATAGGGCAAGTCGTAGTCTTGTCGGTTTCTGTAAACGTCAAGAGCCAAGTATATGGCATGCCTGAAGGCCATCTCGTCGGCCACACCTTGGCCGGCTTTTTCGTCAAAGGCATGGTCTGTAGAGGTGACAACGGCAGGCAAACCGGCAAAAAGCCGCACACCACCCTCGCAAGACAAGGCCTTGAAGGGTATCATGGCTTGGTCGTGATACATGGCAAGCACGGCATCGAACGTGTCGAAAGCCCTGTCGCCAAAGAAAGTGTCGGCAGGATAAGGCCCAAAGGCGGTAAGCCCGTCGGCAATGAGTTGCTTCACGGCAGGCGCAATGGCTTCTTGTTCTTCCTTTTGGGGCGTGTCTTCTTGCGTTGGGTTGAGTGCCAGCACGGCAATGCGGGGTATGGAAATCATGAAGTCGCGCCGCAGTGATTGGTGCAATTGCCGCACCGCGCTTTCAATGCGCTCTTGGGTTATCTCGTTGGCTACATCTTTTATGGCCAACTCGCCCGAGAGAGAGGTGATGCGTAGGCATTCGTTTATCCAGATTTCGCGTGCTTGGCCCGTTTCTCCCAGCATATAGGCAAGGTATTGTTTCAGGCTGGAGGTTTGTTTTTGATCGTCCAGGAAGTTTTTTTCGCATATCGGAGCGTTAACCACGGCAGCAACAAGGCCCGCCTTGCAGTCGGCC
>CAJPTO010000227.1 GCA_905373605.1 uncultured Prevotella sp. | reverse complement strand
CCCATCAACGACCCCGAAGTGCAATTCTTCTTTAAGCATCCGCTAAACGACGGCGGAACGTTTTGTGGCGTGGCCGACTTGGCCGAAAAATATGGTTTGGTGCCCAAAAGCGTGATGCCCGAAACCTATTCGAGCGAGAATACCAGCCGCATGTCTAAGTTGGTTTCTTCGAAATTGCGCGAGTTTGGACTTGAACTTCGCAGGATGGTTGCCGCAAAAGCGAAACCCGAACAAATAAAACAACGCAAGACACAAATGCTTGCCACGGTGTATAAAATGCTTGCCCTGACGCTGGGAGAGCCTGTTAAAACCTTCAACTACGCCTTTAAGAACAAGGAAGGCAAGGCCATCACGCCTGTTGAGACCTATACGCCGAAGCAATTTTACGACAAGACGGTGGGTCGCTCGCTGAACAACACCACCATCATGGTGATGAACGACCCCCGAAACGAATATTATAAGGTGTACGAGGTGAAGCACGACCGCCATACTTACGACGGGCACAACTGGCGTTACCTCAATCTGCCGATGGAAGAGATACACAAGTTGGCCATCGCCTCGCTTAAAGCAGGGCATAAAATGTACAGCTCTTACGATGTGGGCAAGCAACTAGACCGCAGCAAGGGTTATGTAGACCTGAACAACTTCGACTATGGCTCGCTCTTCGGCACAACGTTCCCCATGAACAAGGCCGACCGCATCGCTACTTTCGACAGCGGCTCTACGCATGCCATGACTTTAACGGCCGTTGACCTTGACAAAGAGGGGAAAGCCTTGAAATGGAAGGTGGAAAACAGCTGGGGAGGCGACAACGGACACAAGGGTTACCTTATCATGTCTAACGATTGGTTCAACGAATACTTCTTCCGCCTCGTGGTAGACAAGCAATATGTGCCTGCCGACATCCTTAAGATGACCACCCAAACGCCCATCATGCTGTCTTACGACGACCCTGTGTTTGCGGATGACATGTAAATTCATCAGGAGTTAAGGAGTTGAAGGAGTTAAGGAGTTAAGTCAAATGCATTGTTGCAGAATGGGAAACATTCCTAGTAAACTCGTCTACTCGTGAACTTGTCAACTGACATTCGAGTTAAGGAGTTAAGTCAAATGCAATTGATTTTTAAGTGTATGAGCCTTTGAGGTTATGAGATTTTAAGTTAATTCTCAAACAATCGCATTGTCAACCATGAGCTTTAGCTTTATTCATAGCCATATTTAAGCCGTACCGAGGTTTGAGTTAACGAATTAATGTACCACTCTTAAAACCAATTACTAAAGCGTTGCGCTATCAACAGTGCCACTGTTGTTAGCGCAACGCTTTTGTTTGCTGTTAAGTTCAAGGTCAACATGCAATAAAACGGCAAAACATACCACTCCCCTCTCCCCTTGCAGTGGGGTTGGGGTGAGGCTATTTCCTTACAAAGGATATTCCTCAAAGGCAAAGAGCACCGTGGAGAGATAGCGTTCGCCCGTGTCGGGCAACAATGCCACGATGCGTTTGCCGGCGTTTTCGGGGCGTTTTGCCAATTGTGCGGCGGCAAAGACGGCCGCTCCCGACGAGATGCCAGCCAAAACTCCCTCCTGTTGAGCCAATTGTCTGCCCGTGCGAATGGCATCATCGTTGCTCACCTGCACCACTTCGTCCACCACATCGGCATTATATGTATTGGGAACAAAGCCTGCGCCGATGCCTTGTATCTTATGCGGACCCGGCTTTCCACCGCTCAACACAGGCGAATCTGCGGGTTCAACGGCCACGATACGCACATTGGGATTTTGCTCTTTGAGGTATCTACCCACGCCAGATACCGTTCCGCCAGTGCCCACACCAGCCACGAAGATGTCTACTTGTCCGCTCGTGTCGGCCCAAATCTCGCGCGCCGTGGTTTCATAATGGCGAGCGGGGTTGGCAAGATTTTCAAACTGGTGCAGGATAACCGAGCCTGGAATGGCTGCCCTAAGCTGTTGAGCCGTTTCGATAGCCCCTTTCATTCCGTCTTTTCCTGGTGTAAGCTTCACCTGCGCGCCGTATGCCTTCACCAGATTTCGACGTTCAACGCTCATCGTTTCGGGCATGGTGAGTATCAGCTTATAACCTTTAACGGCCGCCACAAGCGCAAGTCCCACGCCTGTGTTGCCACTTGTGGGCTCGATGATGGTGGCACCGGGCGTAAGCACGCCACTGCGTTCGGCATCTTCAATCATTGCCAACGCTATTCGGTCTTTAACGCTTCCGCCAGGATTGAAACTCTCAATCTTTGCCACGATGGGCGTATCAAGGTTGTTAGCAGCCGAAAACTTACCTAGTTCCAACAATGGGGTACTTCCGATTAACTCGGTCAGTTGTTTTGCAATTCGTGTCATACGTTCTATATTTATGTGATTTTACGTCTTGTTTACGCTGCAAAGTTACGAAGAAACAAGATGGCACGCAATCGCATAAGTGTGGTATATTTGAGGTGGAAGGGTCAAAATCCTGCCGTTGCCGCACGCCAGTCCATAACTTATTTCTTTCATTATTAACGTTCTTTTCCAGTCTGTTGCGCCTCAAAAGGCAAGATGGAACGAAAATACAAGGAAATGGAACGCGCTTATCTCGTTATTTTTTCCCAACTTTGCACCATAGAAACGTTTGCCTAACATCGCGGCAAGCACATCAATGACATTCACTGAATGCCCCATAGTTACAAGAAACAACAGTACGCATGAACAAAAACAAGTTGCTATCCACCCTCTTATGGGCAAGTGCCACCATCTCTTTGTTGCCCTCATGCCGCGATTGGTTTGACACGCACCCGTACGACGTGCACTTCAAAGGCGAAACTGGCATTAACGACAAGCAGACTGCAATCATCGAAAGCCGCTTTGCCCATAAAGACACACTGCGCGTGGCCTTCATCAGCGACACACACCTTTGGCTTACCGATGCACGTGAGGAGGTGGCCGACATTAACCGTAGGAAGAACATCGACTTCGTGGTGCACTGCGGCGACCTAACCGACACGGCGACCTCCAAAGAGTTTGAGTGGTCGAGGGACATTTTGCAGGGGCTGAATTGCCCCTTCGTGGCGTTGATTGGCAATCACGACTTCCTTGGCACTGGCGACCAGTCGTATAACGCCATGTATGGCAAGGTGGATTTCTCGTTCATTGCCAGTCGCATCAAGTTCATTTGCCTGAACACCAACGCAACCGAATACGATTATTTGGCAGCTGTGCCCAACTTCGACTTTTTGGAGGAAGAGATGACCAAGGACTTGGCGCGTTTCGACCGCACCATCCTCATCATGCACGCGCCTCCTTTCAGCGACCAGTTCAACAACAATGTGAACAAGGCCTTCCGCCGCTACCTAGACTATCTGCCAGGGCTGATGTGTTGCGTGTTCGGGCATGTGCACAGCAACGCGACCCGTGAATTTTACAACGACGGCCTGAAGTTTTACGGCATCGACTGTGCCGAGCATCGCAACTATCGCATATTCACTTTCACCCCCGATGGCTATGAAGAGGAAATTGTTTATTTCTAGTTTGCTGCTGTTGTGGGCTGTCCAAGCAATGGCAAACGACAGCACCAACACCTCGCAGGCGCAAGAAAACCGTTACGACCGCCGCGTGTTGCGCTATCGCAAGCATTGGGCATCGCTCATACCCACGCAGTTTGTGGTTCAGAATGCAGGCAACATGGGCGTTCTCTCTGTGGGCATGGGTTGGAACTACGGCAAAAACCAACAGTGGGAAACCGACTTGCTCTTTGGATTTATCCCCAAACACCAGTCGTCGCGCCCCAAACTCACGATGACTCTGAAAGAAAACTACATCCCTTGGAGCTTTAGCCTCTCTGCCCTTTTCCCCTCCACGCAGGGAAAGACGTTAGGGTTGCTTAGTGTTGAACCCCTTACGGCAAGCCTATACCTCAACACGGTGTACGGACATGAGTTTTGGAGGGCACAGCCTAGCCGCTATCCCGACAAGTATTATGCGTTCTTATCAACGAAGTTTCGCCTGAATGTGGCCCTTGGCCAGCGCATCACGCTTCATGTTCCTGAGTCTAAGCGGCACGGCGCCAAGAGCATATCCTTGTTTTACGAGGTAAGCACGTGCGACCTCTACATACGGGCCAAGTTTCAAGATGGCCATATCCCCCTCAAAGACATTCTCGGCTTGTCATTAGGCCTGAAGTTTCAGATATTGTAACGAGGCTTATGCACGCGCCGCCATTCATCACGTATCATCATCATTATCACCACAATGGAAAATATTGGCATTGAGCAACCCAACGACAAAGAAACCATTCTCGACAGAATAAAAGGAACCATCTATGGACAGGCCATTGGCGATGCTCTTGGCTTGGGAACAGAGGGCATGACCGATGAGGAGATGGCATCGAAATATCCCAATGGCATCACTTTATATAGTGACATCTTTCAAGATCGTCACCGAAGAAGGTGGGAAAGGGGCGATTGGACAGACGACACGGACATGATGCTGTGCATTGCAAACGCCGTCATCAAGGATAAAGGAGTGAACCTAACCACCATTGCGCAAAACTTTAAGCACTGGGCAGACGGTCATCCAATGGGCATTGGCGAAACTACATACAAGGTTTTAATCTTTGGCGACTATGTGGAAAAGCCTTTTGAGGTGTCTAAGAAGATTTGGGAGATGGGACATAGGCAAGGAGCAGCCAACGGAGCACTGATGCGAACATCGGTGGTGGGCTTGTTTCCCAAGGCTGTGGAAACGTGTGCTGCCAACATTTGCAGGCTAACCCACTACGACCCACGTTGCGTTGGTTCGTGCGTCATTGTGTCTTTACTGATACACAGCCTTGTTTACGAAGGTCGCGGCTTGTCTTATCATCAGATAATAGACATGGCGAGAAAGTACGACGAAAGGATTATCGAATACATAGACCTTTCGCTTGACACCGATATTAGAACGTTAGAATTACAAGACGAAAACTCTGTTGGCTACACCTTACGATGTCTGTCGGCAGCCT
>CAJPTO010000226.1 GCA_905373605.1 uncultured Prevotella sp. | reverse complement strand
GCTATGAGGCGCGCCGTTATGGCGTACATTCAGCTATGGCCGTGGCGCAAGCCAAGCGATTGTGCCCGCTGCTGGTGTTGATGCCGCCCGATTTCAAGAAATATAAACTGGTGTCGCAGCAGGTTCACGAAATTTTTCACCGTTACACCGACATCATTGAGCCCCTGTCGCTAGATGAAGCCTACCTGGACGTAACGCAAAACAAGCTGGGAATGGAAATGGCTGTGGACGTCGCCCAGCGCATACGCCAAGAAATACGCCAAGAGTTGCAGCTTACTGCCTCGGCTGGTGTGTCGTTCAACAAGCTTTTGGCTAAGGTGGCATCCGACTTTCGCAAGCCCGATGGCATCACCGTGATACATCCCAGCCGCGCAATGGACTTCATTGCCAACCTCCCTGTCACCGACTTATGGGGCGTGGGCCACAAAACAGCGGAGCTAATGCACGCGATGGGCATCTTCAATGGCGCCGACTTGCGCCAGCTTTCACGACTTCGACTGCGCCAGGTGTTCGGCAAGATGGGCGAGACATACTACAATTTCGCACGCGCCATCGACCCTCGGCCCGTTGAACCGCATTGGATAAGGAAGTCGGTGGGGTGCGAACGCACTTTCGAAGACGACCTTTCCGACCGCACCAAGCTTGGAATAGAACTCTACCACTTGGTGATCGAACTCTTGGAACGCCTGAAAAGGAACGACTTCAAAGGAAGAACGCTCACCTTAAAGGTAAAGTTTCACGACTTCACACAGATAACACGCAGCCGAACCATGCCCAAAATCATCCGCAAAAAGACTGACGTCTTGCCTGTGGCACGCGCATTGTTCAGTGAGATAGACTTCTCTTCGCACCCCATTCGCCTGCTCGGCGTGCAGGTTTCCAACATCAATGATGGGCCACATCGACCAGAATGGATACAACTGGAACTGCCCTTTGAGAAAAGAAGTTGAGGAGTCAAGGGGACAAGGAGTTATGGAGTTAAGGAGTAAAGTCAAATGCTTTGTGGGCGTTATCCATTTTCACCTTTTCACCCTTCCCACCTTTTCACTTTTAGGCATTAAGCCAATAGCTTTTAATTATTGGCTATCGGGCTGGTCAGACAGGTCAGACAAGTCGGACTAGTCCGAATAATCTAGACAACAACATTAAAGCAATGAACCCAACAAAAAACTATCCCGCCCTCATGAAGGGCAAGAAAATAATGTACGTTCACGGCTTCGGCTCATCGGGGCAGTCGGGAACAGTAACGCTTTTGCGCACACTCATGCCCCAAGCCACCATCATCGCGCCCGACCTTCCCTTGCATCCAGCCGAAGCATTAACGTTGCT
Source organism: uncultured Prevotella sp. (assembly GCA_905373605.1). Classification (GTDB taxonomy): domain Bacteria; phylum Bacteroidota; class Bacteroidia; order Bacteroidales; family Bacteroidaceae; genus Prevotella. The sequence continues at coordinate 3,676 of CAJPTO010000226.1, read as the reverse complement.
AAAGCAAACGTGCAGCGAAGAAAAGCCCCAACTCATCATCGGAACATCGATGGGAGGCATGTATGCAGAGATGCTTCGAGGCACTGATCGCATCCTTATTAACCCTGCTTTCGAGATGGGCGACACGATGGTGAAGCACAACATGATGGGCAAACAAACTTTCCAAAACCCACGATTGGACGGCATACAAGACTTTATCGTCACCAAGGCCTTGGTAAACGAATATAAGGAAATCACCACCTTGCTCTTCGATGGCATTGACGAAACCGAACAACAGCGCGTAATGGGTCTCTTTGGCGACGAAGACACCAGCGTTGACACGTTCGACCTCTTCGCCCAACACTACCCCACCGCCATTCGTTTTCATGGTGGGCACCGCCTCACCGACAAGGTGGCGCTGCATTATCTCGTGCCGCTGATACGCCAAATAGACGACAAGCAGGAGGGACGCCAACGCCCCGTTGTGCTCATCCATGCCGATACGCTGGCCGACAGCTACCAAAAGCCGCTGCCAAGCATGCACAAAGCCTACGAAATGCTTATCGAAAACTATGATGTTTACATCGTTGCGCCTGCACCAACAAACGCTCCCGAAAGCCTTGTGGAGCAGACGTCGTGGGTGCAACAGCACCTCAATGCACCAGCATTCAACCGTGTGGTGTTCGCCAACAACCCCAACTTGCTCTATGCCGACTACCTCATCTCGCGCCAAGAACACCCCAACTTCCTTGGCTCGCCCATCCTTTTCGGCGGAAACGACCTCAAGACATGGGACGACATCATCGTGTTTTTCTCCCGACTTGGCGGACAATAAGCCCACATTCCCCCACCTTTACGCCATCCGTTTGTCAATTCTCTGCCCCATTTTCTCTTTGCACATGGCACAATACCAGCCGCAGGTTGCGCCACTACCAATGAATGGCGGTCACACAGTCAACAATTGATAGTTGGTGTACCAAGCAGCTGTGCCTAGTTCTTTCTGTTTCGCTAACCAATTACATAAGAACATCTTTTACACTCCTACCGAAATGAAGCTGAAATAATTACCCCCCCAGAAAAGGAAAAGACAGGAGGATAACGCAACAACTTATTGATATTTTTGCTAACTTTGCATTACTAACATAACAAATACTATTATCCCAAGGTCGGGAGTAGAAGAATAGATGGCCTAAGGCATTTTATCAATTACTAAAAATCAAGCTTATGAGAACAGAAGCTAAATCAAAACAACATGGAGGCGTTGCATTATCATTTGTAACGCTTTTGGCCGTAGGATGCGTGCAGATGGAAACAATCCCACCACAACTAGAAATGCACACAAACAATAATGCTGACGCAGCACGATTTATTGAGATTATCAACAAGCAGCCTTCCCAATTGGCCATTTTTAATGAAAGAATGAAAGGTAAGCACCCTTTCTTTGAGAAAACAAAACTATATACAAACGCCGATTATGGCCTGTCGTTTTTCATCCCCTATGGAGATGGCGGCACCAATATCGTAACAGGAGCTGTATACTATCCCGTAGAACACGAAACAAACGCCAACAACACTATTGTGCTAAAAGATAAACTGCACACGCCGCATTTCATCGATGCCGAAAAAATCAACAGTTCCATACCCATAACAAAGCGTTTCCTTTACTCACACGACTTTGTTTTACTAGAAAAACAGGGATATACGTGTGATAAACAACTGATGCAATACGAGTTTCTTAAAGACACGGAGATAAAAATTCCTAATGATGAGAAGCATTCAACACGAACTTTTTCACCTTTAAGCGGCTCGCCACACGTAGAGTTGTGTTTGTATGTGAATTCCGATTATATCGGTGGGGAGAAAAACTATATATACGGGCTGTCTACAGGGACTTTAAGGAGATGGATAGACCATTCGTTGAAATTCACGCTCTTTTGGACGGAAGAATGCTTTGTTACACAGACTGGCTTTAAGATAGAAATAGACGTTTCAGAGTATTCGTTGACGAGCCGACATCTAACACCTGAGAGTTTCGTTTGGACTTTCACAAGAGAATTGATACAAGAAGCACTCAAACACAATTTCTCCTTATCACTGCAATATCGTTATACTTATTATAGAAGAGACCCAAATAAAGGGATTAGCCCAGGCGAAGAGAAAGAAGGAAACGTAAGACCTAATCAAGACGACACGAATACGGGAGCGGTGGCAGAACCCAAAGAAGAGCCAAAGGAAGAAAAGTATAAGCAAATAGAGGATGATTGCGATGGAGTAGAACCTACATCAATGCCCTCTAAAGCGGATATGACGCAAATGGTTGACGACCTGTTCGGGGCAAAACCTCTGCAAGGAACAAAATATAAATTCATATCCTTTGAAGATTTCACATCTTTGGTGTCCCAAGATCTAAGGTACGAGTATAGCATTGCGGTGGACGACTGGTTCGGTGAAAGGGTAATAAGCCCTATACATACAAACAAGATGCCCTACAATGTAAACAGCCTTACAGGTGAAGAAACTATATTCTCGGTTCATAGCCACATAAACAGAAAACCACCTTCGCCACAAGACCTACTGCAAATTTGCACAATTGCAGAAGACACATTGGGAAGACCAAAGTATAAAGGCACACTTGTTTACATTCCCCAAGATTCTACTTTTTACGGACTAATAATAAAAGACAGGGCGAAAGCTGCAAAAGTCGCAAAGTTATTAAAAGGTGAGATTAGTCCCACAAATGATTTTACAGATTATGGGAAATGCGACAAGCTAATAAAGAAGAATAAACGCAGTTACATCCATCTTAATCCTACAGAAACTAAAATAACGAAGCTGGCACTTATTCTTAATCTGATGGACACAGGCATCTCCTTGGTGGAACATTCACGCAAACAAGGAAAAACCACCACGCTATACGACGTGTCACCAGTTAAGTCGAAAAAAGACAGAATAATTTACAAACCCATAAAATGTCAATGATATGAAGCGATTATTTGTTTTAGCGTGGTTGCTAGCATTGCTGACAACTAGCTTATTTGCCCAAGATAAGAAAAAGATGACGCAGGACGAGGCCGTAAAATTCGCGAAATACCTCGTGGACAACAAGCGACTCTTCCTGCACAACCCGGCAGAGAAATTGTATTATACTCTGGAAACGGCAGGGTTTCCCATAAGACACATGTCCACAACAACAGCAGGTCCGTGGGGCGAAGAACGCACCAAGGGAGTCATCTTCTATGATGTTTCATCAAGCGACATCGACACCTACAACCCACCTGTATTGATACTTGAGGTAAAGCTCGACATGGATCTTAACGATTACGACTTCTGGCACAACACGCCAGATGAAAAGTGGATGGAATACATCATGGAAAAAACCAAACATTACGTTGTAAACGACATCAGATATGAAGTTTCCAAGATATATCCCGAAGACAGTCCTGCGGTAAAAAAAATATATAAAACACATTGAAAGGTCTATTGGTTTGTGAGCCTTCGTTCTTTTGGAAAGGGTTCTAGCCATAAGCTCCCTTTTGAACGGTTGTTTATCCAGCATAACATACCTGCTAAAAAGAACAGAACAAACTACAAATCCATAAAATGTCAATGATATGAAGCGATTATTTGTTTTAGCGTGGTTGTTAGCATTGCTGACAACTAGCTTATTTGCCCAAGATAAGAAAAAGATGACGCAGGA
>CAJPTO010000225.1 GCA_905373605.1 uncultured Prevotella sp. | reverse complement strand
ACGAATGACGGAAAACACAAGACAAAAGCCAAAGCCATGAAGCAAGGCATGCGCCACAATGCCCCCAAGCCCGACAAGCTCATGGGGTGAACACAAAAGTAAATAACGTCTATACAACTAAAAACATAAACGAATATGAAGAAGTACAATTTCAATGCCGGCCCCTCAATCCTACCTAGAGAAGTTATCGAGAACACGGCGAAGCAGATTTTAGACTTTAATGGCTCTGGACTTTCTCTCATGGAGATTAGCCATAGGGCTAAGGACTTTCAGCCCGTTGTGGACGAAGCTGTGGCCCTAATCAAAGAATTGCTCAGCATTCCCGAAGGATATTCGGTTATCTTCCTCGGTGGCGGCGCTTCATTGCAGTTCACGCAAGTGCCTTGCAACTTCCTCATCAAGAAGGCTGCTTACCTTAACACGGGCGTTTGGGCAAAGAAATCTATGAAAGAGGCGAAACTTTACGGCGAAGTGGTGGAGGTTGCCACATCGGCTGATGCCAACTTCACATATATACCTAAGGGATTTGACATCCCTGCTGATGCCGATTACCTGCACGTTACCACCAACAACACCATCTACGGAACGGAAATACGCAAGGAACTCGACTCGCCCGTGCCACTTATCGGCGACATGTCGTCGGATATCTTCAGCCGTCCTGTAGACGTGTCGAAGTACGACTGCATCTATGCTGGCGCACAAAAGAACTTGGCTATGGCAGGTGTCACAGTTATCATCGTGAAGAACGACAAACTGGGACGCGCTCCTCGCCAAATCCCAACGATGCTCGACTATCGCACGCACGTTGACAAGGGTTCGATGTTCAATACACCACCAGTTGTGCCCATCTATTGCGCGCTCGAGACACTTCGCTGGATTAAGAAGAGCGGCGGCGTTGAAGCAATGGACAAGAAAGCCATCGAAAGAGCAAAGATTATCTACGACGAGATTGACCGCAACCGCCTCTTCCGCGGCACCGTTAAAGAAGAAGACCGCTCGCTGATGAACATCTGCTTCGTGATGAACGACGACTTTGCCGAACTGGAGAAGCCTTTCATGGAATTTGCCACGCAAAAAGGCATGGTGGGCATCAAGGGACACCGCGACGTGGGCGGCTTCCGCGCAAGCTGTTACAACGCCATGAGCATCGAAGGTGCAGAGGCTTTGGTGGCTTGCATGAAAGAATTTGAAGCTAAACTTTAATTCGCAGATAGATTTTTCGTATTCATCAGGTGGGCCTGGGCTTTGTCTGGCCTGGGCTCACCGCTTTTAATCACCTAACTTAATAACTGTTTTCCTTATGAAGGTACTTGTTGCTACCGAGAAACCTTTTGCCGCCAATGCGGTGAAAGCCATTAAAGAAGAGATTGAAAAAGCAGGACACCAACTGGTTTTGCTCGAAAAATATACTGAGAAGGCGCAATTGCTCGATGCCGTGAAAGATGTTGAGGCCATGATTGTGCGCTCTGACAAGATTACTCCCGACGTTATGGACGCGGCACCCAAGCTCAAAATCATTGTTAGGGCTGGTGCTGGCTACGATTCTATCGACACAGCGTATGCCAAAGAGAAAGGCATCGTTGTAGAAAACACGCCCGGACAGAACGCTAATGCTGTGGCCGAGTTGGTGTTGGGCTTGCTCGTTTATGCCGTTAGGGCTTTCTTCAACGGCAAGTCGGGCAGCGAACTCATCGGAAAGAAATTGGGATTGCTGGCCTTTGGCAACGTAGGTCGCAACGTGGCTCGCATCGCCAAGGGCTTCGGAATGGACGTTTACGCCTACGATGCCTTCTGCCCCGCCAATGTTATCGAAGAAGCTGGCGTGCATGCCGTGCCTAATCAGGAGGCTTTGTTCGACCAATGCGACATCGTTAGCTTGCACATCCCCGCTACGCCCGAAACGAAACAGAGCATCAACTACGCGCTCGTGAACCGCTTGCCAAAGGGTGGTATTCTGGTTAACACCGCTCGCAAAGAGGTGATTAACGAACCCGAATTGCTCAAACTCCTCGCCGAACGCGAAGACTTGAAGTTTGTTACCGACATCAAACCCGATGCCGATGCCGACTTCGCCAAGCTGGAAGGCCGCTACTTCAGCACACCTAAGAAGATGGGCGCACAAACGGCTGAGGCTAACTTCAACGCCGGACTGGCCGCCGCAAAGCAAATCAATGCATACTTCGCCGAGGGATGCACCAAGTTCCAAGTTAACAAGTAATACCGATTATGGCAACGATAAGACCATTTAAGGGCATTCGCCCACCAAAAAACCTGGTTGAGAAGGTTGAATCGCGACCCTACGACGTGCTTAGCTCTGAAGAGGCGCGCGCCGAAGCTGGCGACAACGAGATGAGTTTGTACCACATCATCAAACCAGAGATTGACTTCTCACCCGAAACATCCGAATACGACCCCAAAGTGTACGAACAGGCTGCCGCCAACTTCAAGAAATTCCAAGACAAGGGATGGCTGGTGCAAGACGAAAAACCTGCTTATTACATTTACGCGCAAACCATGAACGCCAAGACGCAGTATGGTTTGGTGGTGGGTGCTTTCGTTGATGACTACCTCAATGGCACGATCAAGAAGCACGAATTGACACGCAAGGACAAGGAAGAAGACCGCATGAAGCACGTTCGCGTGAACGATGCCAACATCGAACCCGTTTTCTTTGCTTACCCCGACAATAAAGTGCTGGACGATTTGATTAACAAATATGTTAAGAACAACGCGCCCGAGTACGACTTCATCGCGCCTATCGATGGTTTCGGACACCAGTTTTGGGTTATCAATGATGCCAACGACATCGACATCATCACCAAAGAGTTTGCCAAGATGCCGGCCTTGTACATCGCCGATGGACACCATCGCTCGGCAGCTGCCGCATTGGTTGGTGCCGAAAAGGCAAAGAACAACCCCAACCACAAGGGAAACGAGGAGTATAACTATTTCATGGCCGTGTGCTTCCAAGCATCACAACTCACCATCCTAGACTATAACCGCGTGGTGAAAGACCTCAATGGACTTACTTCTGCCGAGTTCTTGGCCAAGTTGGAAAAGAATTTCGAGGTGAAGAAGATGGGCAAGGAGATGTATCATCCCACTGGCTTGCACAATTTCTCACTCTATCTCGATGGCGAATGGTACAGCCTAACGGCCAAGAAAGGCACTTACAACGATGCCGACCCCATCGGCGTGCTGGATGTTGACATCTCTAGCCGCCTTATTCTTGATGAGATTTTGGGCATCAAAGACCTTCGCACCGACAAGCGCATCGACTTCGTTGGCGGCATTCGCGGCCTTGGCGAACTGAAAGAGCGCGTTGACAGCGGTGAGATGAAAATGGCTCTAGCCCTTTATCCCGTTTCGATGAAGCAGATTATGGACATAGCCGACAGTGGTAAGATAATGCCGCCGAAGGCCACTTGGTTTGAACCGAAACTACGTTCTGGGCTTGTTATTCACAAGCTGAGCGAATAAACAACCCCTCACATCAAGGCCGTGGGCTTGCTTTTGGAGTGCGCTATTGTGCGCAGAAAGCAGCCCGCGGCTTGTTTTTTTCATGAAAAAGCACAATCTTGTTTAATAGTCAGAGCTCGTCTTGACTTTTTCTTCCTTTCCTCTTTAAGATACATATCCGCGTTTGAACACATACAAATGGGGGGTATATTTTCAAATCATCTTATTTTCCTTGTTCACTACTTCGTACATGAGCGTGAAGTTTATCTTGGTTTGGCATCACAAGGGGAATAAGTGCCTCTCAATTTACCGGGATTTCAAAAGTAAGGACCGCTTCTCAATCAACAATGCTTTTGGAAAACAGCTCTTAGCAGAATACAGCATGTGCAAAACAGAACGTTAATGAGTGCGTTATTGTGCGTAGAAAGCAGCCCGCGGCTTGTTTTTCCATGAAAAAGCACAATCTTGTTTAATAGTCAGAGCTCGTCTTGACTTTTTCTTCCTTTCCTCTTTAAGATACATATCCGCGTTTGAACACATACAAATGGGGGGTATATTTTCAAATCATCTTATTTTCCTTGTTCACTACTTCGTACATGAGCGTGAAGTTTATCTTGGTTTGGCATCACAAGGGGAATAAGTGCCTCTCAATTTACCGGGATTTCAAAAGTAAGGACCGCTTCTCAATCAACAATACGCCAGTTCGGGATAAGGCTCAACTCCTTTTGCACATTGTTTTATCGTAATGTGGTGGTAGTTGGCATAATCACGGGCTCTTAACCCAAACTGGCGTAACAATGCTTTTGGAAAATAGCTCTTAGCTGGATGCAGCATGTGCAAAACAGGACGTTAATGAGTGTGCTATTGTGCGTAGAAAGCAGCCCGCGGCTTGTTTTTCACGCCATTCATTCGTCTATACGCCGCAAACGTCGGTTCATGGTCAAAACGAAATGGTTTTGGGATGATAGTCAAAAGCGATTGATTATGCAGCCTTTTTTAGCAGTCTTGTACCGCATTCATCAGTGCGATGTACCTTGTGTTGTCGCTACAAAGCCCTTGTAGCGTGGCTACAAGATGCTTGTACAGTGGCTACAAACCCCTTGTAGTGTGGCTACAAGATGCTTGTATTGTGGCTACAGCGGTGCTTGTAGTGGGCCGTCTGCCAGTGTTCGCTCCACAAGTTGGTAGCAACTGCGTCATGGTTCAAGGGCTGTAGTTTTCCAAAGGCAATTTTTTGTGACTATAATTTGCTTTTGTCCCCGTTTTTATATGCTTCACATCACAAGTGTCTGGCATATGCCAGACACCTGTACGGCATATGCCAGACACCTGTACACCATAAGCCGTACACGTGTACGGCATATGCCGGACACAGATATAGCAAGCGGCATCAGGGCTTACGCATTATTTCTTAATACGACATTTCGAGATAAAATGTGCCGTTTCTGTGCAAAATTTCTTCGCAATGGAGAGCAATTGCGCCCACTACCGAGAAGCGGTTGGTCTGTTTGTAGGGCAGGGTTGCGCGCTTTTACGTGCTACCCTGTT
>CAJPTO010000224.1 GCA_905373605.1 uncultured Prevotella sp. | reverse complement strand
CCGACTGAAGGTAGCCTCCAGTGTTGTCGCGAAGGTCGATGATGAGGTTTTGGAAGCCCTCTTGCGACAGTTTGGCGAGCGCGATGAGCAGGTCGGGATAAGTGTTTTCGGCGAAGTTCTTGATGCGGATGTAAGCCGTTTCATCATCAATCATGTAACTGGCCGTGATGCTTTTCTGTGGGATGTCGCCCCGTATGACAGTAAACTCCTGCGTTTTTTTCTGTCCGAAACGCACCACGCCGATGCGCACTTTCGTGTCTTTGGGACCTCTAAGCCGGCGCATGGCCTCATCGTTGGTGACGATTTTGCCCACAAAGGGTTTGCCGTCGATGCTCACCACCTTATCACCGGCGAGCAATCCCGCCCTTTCGGCAGGCGCATTCTTCACCACATTCTGCACGTGGAGGGTGTCTTGGCGTATGTTGAACTCGATGCCCACGCCCGAGAACGAGCCTTTAAGCTCGTCGTTGGCGGCTTGCAGGTCCTTACCTGTGATGTAAACCGAGTGTGGGTCAAGGTCGGAGAGTATCTGCGGGATGGCTTTATCCACCAACGAGTCGATGTTAACGTTGTCAACATACTGGTCGTCGATGATGTGCAGCAGGTTGTTGAGCCTGTTGCTGCCCGAATTGATGATGTTAAGCCTATTGCCCGAGAAGTGGTTGGCATAGAAAGTGCCAATCACAATGCCGAATGCAACGCACACGGCCATGAGCATGGGCATGTATCTGTTACGTTTGTTTGGGTTCATTCTGTATCAGGATTGAGGAAAATCACTTCGACATTAGCTTTTCTAAGAAGGTCGATGCCTTCTTCCAAGCGATATTTTTCGCCGTAGACCACGCGTTTGATGCCGGCTTGGATGATGAGTTTGGCGCATTCTATGCAGGGTGCTGCGGTGACGTAAAGCGTGGATCCGTCACTGTTGTTGCTGCTTCGTGCCAACTTGGTTATGGCATTGGCCTCTGCATGTAGCACGTATGGTTTGGTCAAGTTGTTGTCATCTTCGCACACATTCTCAAAACCGCTTGGCGTTCCGTTGTATCCGTCGCTGATAATCATCTTGTCTTTCACCACCAGAGCGCCCACTTTTCGGCGCACGCAGTAGCTGTTTTCGGCCCAGATGCGTGCCATGCGCAGGTAGCGCAGGTCAAGAACGGTTTGTTTGTTGTCGATACACATATATATAAAATATGAGTGGTTGAATGTTATGCTGCTTGATGTTGGCCAACTTATGGCGGTTGTTGCGTTTTGTCACCCGTTGGTCTGGATGCCATCGCGTTGCAACAGGGCTTCGATAGTTGGCTCGCCGCCGCGGAACCGCTTGTAAAGGGTCATGGGATGTTCGGTTCCACCGCGCGAAAGGATGTTGTCTCGGAAGCTTTGCGCCGTGGCTTGGTCGAATATTCCGTTTTTCTTAAACATGCTAAAGGCATCTGCATCCAACACTTCGGCCCACTTATAGCTGTAGTAACCGGCAGCATATCCGCCGGCCATGATGTGCGAAAACTGGGTTGTCATGCAGGTGTCGGGCAGCTGTTTCATGATGATGGCATCTTTCCAGGCCGCTTTTTCGAATGGAATGATGTCTGCCGTGAAGGCCGTTCGCTGTGTGTAGTAGGCCATATCTAACAATCCGAAGCTCACTTGGCGTAGGCATCCCGAGGCTGCCATGAAGTTTCTGCTCTTCACGATGCGGTCGATAAGTTCGTCGGGGATGGGTTCGCCCGTTTCAAAGTGAAAGGCAAAGGTGCGCAGAAAATCTTTTTCGATGGCGAAGTTTTCCATGAATTGCGAGGGCAATTCCACGAAATCCCACCACACGTTGGTGCCGCTAAGGCTCTCGAAGCGGCTGTTGGCGAACATGCCATGCAGCGAATGGCCGAACTCGTGCAAGAAAGTTTCCACCTCGCCCAGCGTCAGCAGCGCGGGTTTCTCGGCCGTTGGTTTGGTGAAATTCATCACCACGCTAACGTGCGGCCTCACATTATTGCCCTTTCGGTCTATCCATTGCCCTTGAAATTCGGTCATCCATGCCCCACCCTGCTTGCCCTTTCGGGGGAAGAAGTCGGCATAGAACACGGCCAGGAACGAGCCATCGCGGTCGAAAACCTCGTAAGCTTTCACGTCGGGATGGTAAACGGGGATGTCGCTGTTGGGCTTAAAGCTGATGCCGTAGAGGCGATTGGCCAAGCCAAAAACGCCATCGATGACCTTCGAAAGCTCAAAGTAGGGGCGCAACATCTCGCTGTCCAGGTTGTATTTCTGCATTTGCAGCTTGTGGGTATAGTAGGCCGTGTCCCACGGTTCCAGCTCAAAGTCGGGTCCTTCCATTTCCTTAGCCAAGGTTTCCAGTTCTTTGAGTTCGGCTTCGGCAGTGGGCTTGTAGGCCTTGATGAGGTCGTTGAGCAGGCGATAAACATTCTCTATGTTAGTGGCCATGCGGTGTTTGAGCACGTAGTCGGCATAGGTTTCGTAGCCAAGGAGCTGTGCCAATTCCCTTCTTAGGTTCACCAAGCGTTTGCAAATCTCCAAGTTGTTGGTGTCGTTGGGGCGTGTGCACTCGGTGTTTCGGGCCATGTAGAGCTGCTTGCGCAAGTGGCGTTGCGACGAATAAGTCATGAAAGGCGAGTAACTGGGGAAGTCTAAGGTGAACACCCAGCCCTCCTTGCCTTGCTCTTTAGCGGCAAGAGCAGCCGCTTCGCGTGCCGTTTCGGGCAGTCCGTCCAGTTCTTTCTCGCCGGTGATGTGCAGCGTAAAGGCTTTGTTTTCTTTCAAGAGGTTTTGCGAAAACTGCAACGACAGCACGCCAGCCTCTTCGGTTAGCTTGCGAAGCTGTTCCTTTCCTTCGTCATCGAGCAAAGCGCCGCTGCGCACAAACCCATCGTAACAGTTCTCCAAGAGCATCTGTTCTTCGGCATCCAGAGGGCGGTGGTTGTCGTAAACGTACTTAATGCGTTCGAAAAGCCTTTTGTTAAGGCGCACATCATTGGCATGTTGCGTGAGGATGGGGCTCATTTTCTGCGCCAGCGCGTCGAGATCATCGTTGGTTTCTGCGCTGAGCATGCACGAAAACGTGTTCGACACGCGGTTGAGCAGGTCGTAATAATGGTCTCCGTTTTCGTTGTCCACCCTGACAATGGTGTTTTCGAATGTGGGTGTTTCGGGGTCGTTGACAAGTTTTTCAATCTCTTCGTCGTCTCTTCTGATGCCCTCGAGGAAGGCTTCCTCGTAGTGTTCGGTCTTGATGAGATTGAATGGCACGGTTTCGTGCGGCGTATGATATTCCCCGAAAAAGGGGTTACTGTGGATTTTGCTTTCTTCTTTCAAATTCTCATTCATAAGTGTAAATGTCTCCAAGTGTATTTATTGTCGCCTTTTGGCATGCTTGCAACATGATTTTGTGGCGCACAACATGGGTTGCCGCCATCGTGTGGCGGCTGTAACGTAAGGAATGGCAAGCGGGCTGCTTAACCTTGTTGCCTTTTAAGCTTTACAAAAATAGCAATTTTCGTGGAAACAGCTACCTGTTGCCGAACTTTTTAACTTATGTTAGTTTTGAAAGCTGCCTTGGTTGTGTTGTTTAGGGTGCATTTTGCGCGTATGGCCGAATGCGCAAACGTGTTTTGGAACATTTTTCCTTGCCATTGAATGGTGCATCTCGGAAAGTGTTTGATGTAACGTAAGGCGAAAGACTCCGATGTGGTGCACTTAAATCGAACAACATGGCAGAAATATCGGCCTGTAGGCGCATTTCGTTGCACACACACACCACATGTGCGCATAAATGAACGACAACAAATTTAAATTCTCTTAAAACTTGGACATAAGTATTTTCTTTTCTCCCATTTATCAGTATCTTTGCATGAAACCAATTAAAAAAGACAACACACTTCAATGTTTGAAAATCTTAGCGACAGACTAGAACGGTCTTTTAAAATAATTAAGGGTGAAGGCAAAATCACCGAAATCAACGTGGCCGAAACCCTTAAGGACGTTCGCCGTGCATTGCTTGATGCCGACGTTAACTATAAGGTGGCGAAGACTTTCACCGATACGGTGAAGCAAAAGGCTCTTGGCATGAACGTGCTAACGGCCGTTAAGCCGGGACAGCTCATGGTGAAGATTGTTCACGACGAGCTTGCGGCCCTGATGGGTGGCGAAAGTGTAGGGCTACAACTCAAAAACAGGCCTGCAATCATCTTGATGTCGGGCTTGCAGGGTTCGGGAAAAACCACGTTCAGCGGCAAGCTGGCCAACCTACTTAAAGGCAAACAACACAAAAATCCTTTGCTCGTGGCCTGCGACGTGTATCGTCCGGCGGCCATCGAACAGCTTAAGGTGGTGGCACAACAAGTGGGTGTGCCCGTTTATAGCGAGCCAGAGAACAAGAATGTGGTGGAAATAGCCAACAATGCCATTCGTGAAGCCAAGGCTAAAGGCAACGATGTGGTTATCGTCGACACGGCCGGACGCTTGGCCGTTGACGAAGAAATGATGGACGAGATCTATCGTTTGAAGCAGGCTTTGAACCCAGATGAAACGCTTTTCGTGGTGGATTCGATGACTGGACAAGACGCTGTGAACACTGCTCGCGAGTTTAACGATCGCTTAGACATAGACGGCGTGGTGCTAACAAAGCTGGATGGCGACACTAGAGGTGGTGCCGCGCTGAGCATTCGCACCGTTGTCACGAAGCCAATCAAGTTTGTTGGTACTGGCGAAAAGATGGAAGCCATCGACGTTTTCCATCCCGAACGAATGGCCGACCGCATTCTTGGCATGGGCGACATCGTGTCGCTCGTTGAAAGGGCGCAAGAACAGTTTGACGAAGAAGAAGCAAAACGCCTGCAAAAGAAGATACAAAAGAACAAGTTCGACTTTAACGACTTCCTCAAACAGATTGAACAAATAAAGAAAATGGGAAATCTGAAGGACTTGGCATCGATGATACCAGGCGTAGGAAAGGCCATTAAGGACGTGGACATCGATGATAACGCCTTCAAAGGCATTGAAGCCATCATCAAAAGCATGACGCCCAAAGAGAGAACAAACCCAGAAATCCTTAATAACAGCCGTCGAC
>CAJPTO010000223.1 GCA_905373605.1 uncultured Prevotella sp. | reverse complement strand
CAACCTTTGAGCCATGAAGCAGTTACTGCCAACTTGTGGAGCGAGCACTGGCAGGTGGCCACACTACAAGCATCTGGTAGCCACGCTACAAGCATCTGGTAGCCACGCTACAAGCATCTGGTAGCCACGCTACAAAGGCCTTGTAGCCGCAATACAAGCAGCATTGTACTGATGAATGCGGCACGAACGGTTAAAAACAAGGCTCTATAATCAATTCCTTTTCACTTTCATTCCAAAACCAATTCGTTCTGACTGTAACTCGTTAACTGGTTAACTCGTCCCCTTGTCAGCTCGTTCCCCTCGTCCCCTTGTTCCCTTGCCAACAAAAGAAAGGGGACTTGTCAAGTCCACGAGTCACGTAGCCCCGATATTTCGAGGAGAATGGCTCACAAACCCACAAGTCCCCCGTATGTTTGGTGTTGAGTTACACCTCGGGAACAGCCTTAAGGCTTTGCTGGATGTCCGCTTCCGAGAGCGAATAATTGCGCAAGTCGCCGTTGAGATAAAGGTCGTAGGCCGTCATGTCCATCAGTCCGTGTCCCGACAGCGAAAAGAGTATCACCTTTTCTTCGCCCGTTTCCTTACATTTTTTTGCTTCGCGAATGGCAGCAGCGATGGCATGGTTACTTTCCGGTGCGGGGATGATGCCCTCGGTGCGAGCGAAGAGCGTTCCCGCCTCAAACGTTTCAAGCTGTTCAATGTCTTCGCCTCGCATCAACCCGTCTTTAATCAGTTGCGAAACAATCATGCCAGCCCCATGGTAGCGCAGTCCGCCGGCGTGAATGTTGGCCGGTTTGAAGTCGTGTCCCAATGTAAACATCGGCAACAACGGCGTATAACCAGCCTCATCGCCGAAGTCGTACCTGAAAACGCCGCGCGTCAGCTTCGGGCAGCTTGCTGGTTCGGCTGCAACAAAGGCCGTTTGCTTACCGTCCAGAATGTTGTGGCGCATGAAAGGAAAGGCCAATCCGCCAAAATTGCTGCCGCCACCAAAACAACCAATCACAACATCGGGATATTCTCCGGCCATAGCCATTTGCTTTTCGGCCTCAAGGCCGATGATTGTTTGGTGAAGAGTGACATGACTTAGCACCGACCCCAGCGTGTATTTGCAGTTGGGCGTTGTCGTTGCCAGTTCAACAGCCTCGCTAATGGCCGTGCCTAGCGAGCCTTGGTGCAGCGGGTCGCGTGTGATAATGTCTTTTCCGGCGCGTGTAGACATCGAAGGCGACCCCGTTACAGCCGATCCGAAAGTTTTCATTACGAGCGACCTATAAGGCTTTTGTTGCATGGAAATCTTCACTTGATAAACGGCAGCCGACAGTCCGTATACGCTTGCGGCATAGCTAAGTGCCGCTCCCCATTGTCCTGCACCCGTCTCGGTGGTAACGTTTGTAACGCCTTCTTGTTTGCAATAGTAGCATTGGGGGAGGGCAGAGTTCACCTTATGCGAGCCAAGCGGGTTCACGCTTTCGTTCTTAAAATAGATATGTGCTGGCGTGCCCAGTGCTTCTTCCAAGGCATAAGCGCGCACAAGGGGCGTTGAACGATAGTAGCTGTACTTGTCTTGCACCTCTTCGGGGATGTCAATCCATGCGTTTTGTGTGTCCAGTTCTTGTTCAGCGCATGCCCGTGCAAAGATATGTGCCAGGTCGTCAACGCTAACAGGCTTTTTCGTTGCGGGGTTAAGCGGAGGCAGCGGTTTATTGGGCATGTCGGCCTGTATGTTATACCATTGTTTGGGCAAGTCGTTCTCTTGCAGTAAAAACCTTTTTTGTCTGCTCATATTTGCATTTGTTTAGTTGTTATGGCGTTATTTATTCGCCTTTGTGTGTAACATTGGCACCATTGCCATGTATGGGCCTTGCCCTTTTGTGTTGCAAACTTATAAAATCTATTCGAAAACGGCAAGAATAAAGCATCTTTTTAAGCTTTTTCGTGCAAAATGTTTCACAATGTGTGTTATTTGTGTGCTGCTGAAATGGCATTCGGCGTGTTTTTAATCGCTTTTGCACTTGCTGCACAATGACGCTTTCTCTTCTCAGTGATGAGATGTTACGTTTATTCTTGTCCACAATTATCCGTGCTAACCCATGCATTTATCCGTGATAACTCATGCACTTTGTTTGTCTAACCTTTTGTCGTTAGATTATTATCGCTCGCTTTTTGTTGTCCATTTGGAGGAATGTGGCATGTAGAAGGCAATCCTTGTGATACAAACAACTGTGGGGTTAATGCCTTTTTTGTGAGAAAAACGTTTTTTCAGAACGTTCGACGGAATTTTTCCGCCCACTTCTGCATAAACAAGACAGGGGGATGTGCTTGTGTAAGCACATCCCCCTTGCCTATAAGTGTAGACATCTTCGGCCTAATAGGCGAAGAGCGGATAGTCTTTCATCCTTTCGTTTACGCGTTTGCGAACGCTGGCGATGGTAGCTTCGTCGGTGGGATTGTTGAGCACCTCTTCAATCAGCTCGGCGATAAAGCCCATGAGGTCTTCTTTAGCGCCTCGAGTGGTGATTGCAGCCGTACCCAAGCGTATGCCACTTGTTTGGAAGGCACTGCGCGTATCAAACGGAACCATGTTCTTGTTAACGGTGATGTCGGCGGCAACAAGTGCGTTTTCGGCCACCTTACCCGTTAGTTCGGGATACTTGTCGCGCAAGTCAACCAGCATAGAGTGGTTGTCAGTGCCTCCGCTGACGATGGTAAATCCGCGCTTAACCAGTTCTTCGGCCAGCACCTTGGCGTTTTTCTGCACCTGCTTAGCCCACTCTTTGAACTCGGGTTGCAAAGCTTCTTCGAATGCAACGGCCTTGGCAGCGATTACATGCTCGAGCGGACCGCCCTGAATGCCGGGGAATACGGCCGAGTTGAGCAATTGGCTCATCATCTTCACTTCGCCCTTTGGTGTTTTCTTGCCCCAAGGATTTTCGAAATCCTTGCCCATGAGGATGATGCCGCCGCGAGGTCCGCGAAGCGTTTTGTGCGTGGTAGAGGTAACGATGTGCGCATATTTCAGCGGATTTTCAAGTAGGCCGGCGGCGATAAGGCCAGCAGGGTGTGCCATGTCAACCATAAAGATTGCCCCCACCTTGTCGGCGATGTCGCGCATGCGTTGGTAGTCCCACTCACGGCTATAGGCCGAGCCGCCACCGATGATGAGTTTCGGCTTATGCTCCAGTGCCAGGCGTTCCATTTCATCGTAATCCACGCGGCCAGTGTCCTTGTTGAGGTTGTATCCCACGGGGTTGTAGAGTATACCCGAGGTGTTGACGAGGCTTCCGTGGCTTAAGTGTCCGCCGTGTGCAAGGTTCAAACCCATGAAAGTGTCGCCGGGGTTAAGGCAAGTGAGCAGCACAGCCTCGTTGGCTTGTGCACCAGAGTGGGGCTGAACGTTGGCAAACTCTGCTCCGAAAAGCTTCTTGATACGCTCGATGGCCAGGTTTTCCACCTTGTCTACCACCTCGCATCCGCCATAATAGCGTTTGCCGGGCAGGCCTTCGGCATACTTGTTGGTGAGATACGACCCCATTGCTTGCATCACCTCTTCGCTAACGAAGTTTTCCGAGGCAATCAGTTCGATGCCTTTCAGTTGGCGTTGGTGCTCATCTTCAATGAGTTTGAAAATTTCTAGGTCTCTTTTCATAGTTGAAATTGTTTGTGTTAGTTATTGATTTAGGCGGGTTTTTATGTCAGCTCGCCAGTTATGTTGTCTGATTTTGCATTTACTATATGCGGCGGCAAGTGGTCTTAGGCACAGCGTTACACCAGTTGCACCTTGTCTATTGCCTGCTCCATGTCGCAATAATGGCATTTAAGCGTTCGGCAGTCTTTGTCCACCACGTGGAAAACCGTTTGCATCGGCTCGTTGTTGGTGATGCACTTAGGGTTGTTGCATCGCACGATGCCGCGCAGTTCATTGGGCGTTTCCACCTTCTTTTTCTCGATAACCTCGTAGTCTTTGATGATGTTGAGCACCACATTAGGTGCCACCACCGAGAGCCGAGAAATCTCTTCGTCGGTGAAAAACCTGTCAGTCACCTTGATGATGCCTTTCTTTCCCATCATCTTCGATGCGTAGTTGTTGCCGATGGTGATGGGTTCGTCGAGCGTATTGAGTTCTAGCAAGGCCACAACCTGAAAGGTTTTGTCGGCAGGTATGTGGTCGATAACCGTTCCGTTCTTGATGGCGGCCACGAGTCTTTCTTTCTTATTCTCAATCATTTGATGATGGTTTTATCGTTTTTCACCTCTTCGAGCGTTATTCCCAGCACGTCGCAGAACAATGCCTGGCGTGCATAAAGCCCGTTTTGGGCCTGTTGTATGTAGTAGGCGTGTGGGTTGTCGTCCACGTCGTAGGCAATTTCGTTCACCCTGGGCAGCGGATGCAGAATGCGCATGTTGCTTTTCACGTGCCCCAGCATGTCGTTTCGCAGTATGTACACGTCTTTTACGCGTTCGTATTCCATGAGGTCGGAGAACCTTTCCTTTTGCACGCGCGTCATGTAGATGATGTCGGCATCGGCGATAACCTTCTCGTTGAAGTCGGTATGCTCTTCAAACTTGATGCCGTGTTGCTTGCAATAGAGCTTATACTCGTTGGGCATGGCCAGCTCTTTGGGCGCGATGAAATGGAAGGTGGGGTTGAAATGGCGCATGGCCATGATGAGCGAGTGCACCGTTCGGCCGTACTTCAAGTCGCCCACGAGGTAGATGTTGAGGTTTTCGAGCGTGCCTTGCGTCTTGTATATCGAGTAAAGGTCCAGCATGCACTGCGAAGGGTGCATGTGTGCGCCGTCGCCCGCATTGATGACCGGCACAGGCGACACCTCGCTAGCCCACTGCGCGGCGCCCTCAATGTAGTGGCGCATCACGATGATGTCGGCATAATTAGACACCATAAGTATGGTGTCTTTGAGCGTTTCGCCTTTCGACACACTCGTGGCCTTTGCATCCGAGAAGCCGATGATGCGCGCCCCGAGCCTGTTTGCGGCCGTTTCGAAGCTAAGGCGCGTGCGAGTGGACGGCTCAAAGAAAAGGCTGGCAATGACTTTCCCCTTGAGCAACTCGCGGTTGGGATGCTTT
>CAJPTO010000222.1 GCA_905373605.1 uncultured Prevotella sp. | reverse complement strand
CCTTACTTGCGCTCACCGCACACTTCCTTTTGGCACTTTGCTCAAGATTACGAACCTTAGCAACGGCAAGGAAGTGGTGGTGAGGGTGAACGATCGCGGCCCTTTCGGGCGCGGACGCATCGTTGACCTTTCGTGGGGAGCAGCCAAAGCGTTGGATATGCTTTCGAAAGGGGTGGTAAACGTAGAGGTGACACCTGTCAAAGAGGTTGTTGTGCCATTCAAAGACGACAGAAAGGTGCAGCTGCCTCACCTCAACTATAATGCGAAAGACGAACATTTTACCTTCTCCTTGAACTTGAAACGCGACTCGGTGAAACAAACTGCTCAGGCTAACGCGCTAACAAACGATAAAATTAAAGATAAGAATGGCAAAGGCGTGAACAATAACGCCACGGCCACCGACAGTAAACACAAGGATTTGCCTGCATTGGCGAAGGATAGTGCCAATGCACACCACGCTTCTGCAGCGAAAACTGCTGAAACGAAAAAGAAACCATCGAAAACAACAACGAAAAAAGATAGGAAGAAAACGAAAAAAGGGAAGAAAGGAAAGAAAACTAAGAAGAAAGGTAGGCGATAGCAGGGCTTAATAGGCCTTGGCTTTCTGGGCTTCTTAGGTGTCCTAGGCTTTCTAGGCTTTCTAGGTGCTCTAGATATTCTAGGCTTTCTAGGTGTTCTAGATGTTCTAGGCTTTCTAGGTGCTCTAGGCTTTCTAGATATTCTAGGTTTTCTAGATGTTCTAGGTGCTCTAGATATTCTAGGCTTTCTAGGTGTTCTAGGTGTTCTAGATGTTCTAGGTACTCTAGATATCCTAGGTGTTCTAGGTGTTCTAGGTTCATAATATCCTCATAAACACAACAATCAATCATGGACAAACAACGACAAAAAGAACTGGCCGAACTGAAACCTACGGCCGAAATGATGAGCGAAGTGCAGTTTTGGACCATCGTTCAAACTGCTGTTGACGATGCTTCCGACGACGAAGATGCGTATCTGGAGGTGATTAAACGCCAATTGAGCAAGCTTTCGCTAAAAGAAATGGTGGGATTTAGGCTTCGCACCGACAAACTTCTTTACGATAGCTACACCTCGGAGATGTGGTGTGCTGGCTATTTGATGAATGGTGGCTGTTCGGATGATGGCTTCGAGTATTTCCGCCTTTGGGTAATATCACGCGGACAAGCGGCATATCAGGCGGCCATCGCCAATCCCGACAACCTCATCAACTACTTGCCGGAAGACGAAGACACCGACTTCTTCGAGTTCGAATCGTTCTGGTATGTGGCGTTAGAGGCATTCGAGGAGGCTTCTGGCGCAGAATTGTACGACTATATCGACGACAGCTTCCACACATGCGAGGGACATTATCCCGACTTTGAGTTTAATTGGGAAGAAGACGACCCCGAATCGATGCGCAAAATATGCCCCCGACTCTTTGAGAAGTTTGGTTAAAGCTGGTCTATTCTCGGCTTGTTGGGCGGGTTTCTTGCCTAACAGGCCTGTAATGTCATTCGGTTTATGTCCATTTTGCTGGGCATCATCGCCTTTGATGCACTTCTGCAAAATGTCAAACGCAAGCTAATCCAATGATAGGATTAGCTTGCGTGCTTGTTCTCGCCATGATTTTTGCGTTCAGTGGGAATGTTGTTCCATCGCCTTTTTCACCGCGTGATAGATTTTATTGCCTCTCAAATCTTTTGCGATGATGGTACCTTCGGGCGAAACAAACGAAGACTTGTTCGGGCAAGTAACAGTCGTTGGTGATGTGATTGGGGTACGTTTCCACAATTTTCTGTTGGTCGGGATAGCTAATCATGCTTCTGTAGTCGTCGGCTGTGGTGGGTATACGTTCTCCTTTTGCCTTAAGGGGGGATAATGCGCATACATCATCAGCACAAAGCGCAATACATCGCAAATCGTTTTATATTATTTTTTTTTGTAAAACAATACGCCGTTACCGCTCGTTTTTTTACCTTTGTTGCAGCATAATGTGCAAATTGCACACAGCGTCTTTGGCTTTAGCCCTGCCCACGGCTAGCCTAAACTATTGTTGGCGTGCGGCATTAGGGCGTGTATGCCTGTTGATGATGGGCAGGCGTGGCATGTTCGAGATGCTTTTTTTTGCCGAGAAGAACAGCTGCTGTGCTGAAAGAGATTTGTTTTTTATTTAAAGGAGAACAACTGATGATAAGTGAAAAATGGCTCAATTGGTGGTTTAGGCACGTGCCAGAAGCGGAAAGCTTCGGCATGAAGACGAAGAAAGAAATTTGCAAGGGCGTATATAAAGAGATGTTGGCAACGTTTCTTTACGCAATGTTTTTAGAGTTTATATTGTATGTTCTATGCACAGCCGCTTTGTTTCATTTCTTACCCGATTATTTGAGTGCTAGAACGGTGTTGGGATATAATTTCAGCAGTGTTGTTTGGGCGCGAATTATCGGTGGTTTTATGCTTCTGCCCTATGTTGGCTCTGCCATCTACTTTGCCATAAGGTCTAAAAAAAGAGCGTTGCAGTGGGCTGTAAAGAAGGAGTTGGAGCAAAGGGAGCGCGAAGAACACTACCACAGGAAGCTTACCGCTGCCGACAAGGCCGTGTTTAGAAAGATTGTGGCAGTGCTTACTGATAATGAGGCGGTGCGTTCTAACTTGGATAGCTGCCTTGCTTCGCCAGAAAAATATCTGGAAGAACACGAAGACATGTGTTGGGAGTGCGGATTTGATGAGCCAAAGCCCGAAGATGATTTCTTTTGGACGAGTATGATTATAGAATTGGCTGAGGTGGGCGACATCCTTTGCCTGGATTGGAAGGAATATTTTGAAGAGTTTTATGTGCAAATGGAGGAATTGGCTAACAAGTTTGGCCTTGAAATCAGTGAAGACATGTTTGACGAAGAGAAGCGTTTCGAGTCGTGGTGCGCGGCACTTAACACCAAATGGAAACCGCAAGGCATGTGTGTTGCCGCAATAGACCCTGAAGAAGAAAGCTATAGGTTGTTTATTTGTTCGTTTGAAAACCTTGAAAAGCTTCGCCAGTTGGGCAAGAAGGTGAATAAACGCATTGACTTGTTGCCGGAGGAATGAGGTCGACAGCCGCCAAAGGCGATGAAATGATGGGGGATAATGTGCACGCAAGCAATGGGGGTATAAGCGCAAACAGACTTCCACTTGGTGAATTGTTGTGTGCTGTCTTTGTTTTCTCTTGCGGTGCGATGATGGAAAAGCAACCTGCATGAGAATAAATGTGGCATGGAAACTGATTTTTCTTATAAAGAAACACGACAATGTGAAATGTTTTCTTTAATTTTGTCGTGGCTAAACAATTGTTGACAAGTAAACAAGTTGACGAGTTAACCAGTTGACAAGGTTGACGGGTTGACGAGTTAACAAGGTTTACGAGTAGGCAAGTTGTTAACTTATGAACTCGTTAACTAGTAAACTAATAAACCAACCATAAGATAAGTACAAGAACGTATGACAAAGGAAGAAAAGATAGAAGCGTGGCTTAGAAAAGTGCCTAATGCTGAACACTTAAAACCACATAGAAAACAAGAGGTGTACACTAAGGTTTCAGTGAAACTCATACTTGTTTTCTTGGTGATTTTCATAGCGACATTCGCTTTTATTAGTAGTCCTGTTGAACTGCATCTTACAACAGGTCTGGTGGATTTCCTTTGCAATATAATTGGTGGCATCAATTACGACAACGATTATATTGTGTGGATAGTAGTGGGTGTTTTGCAATTATCGGTTACATACCTCTTTATATGGTTGTGCTACTCGGCGTTAAGGCGGAAGTGGTTGCAGACAGAAACAGACAAAGCTTTGGCTCATCAACGCGAACTGGAAAGACATTTGACGGATGTTGAACGCTATGGGGCGGCGCAAGTGGCGGTCGAAGGAGACAGCTTTAACGCTTTTTGGTCGCTAGAGACGGGCGAATACGAACAAGAGGGATTTACCATGCGCGACATTGAATGCCGTCTTGATGCCTTGAAAGCCGGAAAAAGCGACTATTTGGACTTAATTCCCGAACAACCTGTTAGCATGCGTGGCCAGATTGTGTGCAATAGGCTGACGGTTACGAAGGGTTTTTCCCCGAACTTTTTCATTGTCGAGATGAAAATAAAAGACGGCGCACGGCCCGGACATTTGTTTGTTTATGAAAAAGGCAATGTGTTGGAGAAGAAACTCATGCAAATGTTGCAAAACATTCATGACAACAACCGCGTGCCTGACATACGCGGTTGGAAGCTTCTGAGTGATACTGACTTAGAAGAGGGTGTAGACGTAGACGCTTACAAGCAACTTGTGGAGCTGTTGCCTGGCCATGAAGTGTTCTTGCCTAAGATTGAAGCGTACCTTGCATCGCCGCAAGAATACTACAAAGCACATGAAGCGGCGTTTAATGCAAGGGAAATTGACGACTCGGCGATTGATGACGACATTGTGTGGCAGGCTATTGCAGACGAAATGTGCGCAAGCGGCTATGCCGTTGAGCTGGATTTGAAGGAGGAAAAGGAGGAATTTGTTCGCCAAATGAATGTATTGGCTGCCCCACATGCTGTTGAAGTGAAGCAAGAATGGCTGGCTGATGACGGGGATGTGCCAGCTTGGTGCGCTGTTGTTGACGAGAAATGGGCGCAACAGGAGCTTTGCATTGCCGCCTTTGACATCGACAGCGGCAGCTATGTGCTGTTTGTTTGTGATACTAAAACACTGGAACGGCTCATAGAATTAAGCGATGACTTTTGCTTCGGCATCGATTTCGGCAAGAACATGCAGGAGTCGTAGCGGAGGGTTAATGGCAATGACTTCTGTTTGCCCCGCACATTCAAAACGAGAAACTGGTGAAACTGACAGAACCTTTTATTGAAAACAAATAATCATTACCAACAAGGAAAATAACGAATGACAAGTGAAGAAAGATTATATCGATGGTTTGACGATGTGCCAGAGGCAGAAAAAATAGACAAGGAAACGAATCTTCAAATCCGAAAGAATGTGCTTAAGAGCATTCGACAAAGGCTATTGAGGGTGCTTTTAATCAATAGCATATTGGGATTGCTTGCTTTTCTCTTGCTTTTGCGGTGGCTGCCGAATTATC
>CAJPTO010000221.1 GCA_905373605.1 uncultured Prevotella sp. | reverse complement strand
GCAATGCTAACTGATAGGAAAAGCAGAGCTAACTGATAGGAAAAGCAAAGCTAACTGATAGGAAAAGCATGCTTATATGGGCTTTTTGCACGTTTTTTGTGCTGAAAGTGGGCAATAAACGGCAAAAAAGCAGTTGTTCGATGCCACACCGCAGACCTTTCTTTCTACGCAACCACCTCTTGAAAGAATGGATTATTTGCGGCCGAAGGTTGGTTGCGGCGAGCGAGGGCAGCCATAATGTTAAAAAACATGCCGATTTTTTTACTTTTTTCGAGGGCTATATACAGGTACAAGTCACCAAAGTGGGCGAGAACGAACATAGAGCGCCTTGCCTTAAGCCAGCTTCATGTTTTGGGGATTGGCTGTGGAAAACGCACTCCGTTCGCTCAACGCATAGCGTTTACCTTTGTTTCCCAAGTCTGGCAAGGCCTCCGCGTTCTCCCTTTCCTCCGTGTGAGGATATACGCCAGTTCGGGTTAAGAACCAGTGATTATGCCAACTGCTTCTCGGTAGTTGAACCAATCTGCCCTCATTTCGATAAAACAATGTGCAAAAGGAGTTGCTCCTTATCCCAAACTGGCGTAGGATATGTAAACGGCTGTTACGCACATGTAGCATGCTTCTGTTGTGTTTTCCAAAAGCAATTCTTTTTAGCCATGAAAAAAAAGACAGGATGGGGAGTTGCGATTCCCATCCTGCCTTCGTTTCTTATGCTGTTATGCTGCTGTAACCAACTGTTGTTGGCATCTTTCCGGCATTTTACAGCTTGATGGCCTTG
Source organism: uncultured Prevotella sp. (assembly GCA_905373605.1). Classification (GTDB taxonomy): domain Bacteria; phylum Bacteroidota; class Bacteroidia; order Bacteroidales; family Bacteroidaceae; genus Prevotella. Next base: position 4,329 of record CAJPTO010000221.1, on the reverse strand, counting down.
CTCCAGCGGCCGTTGTTCCATGCAATGCGCACCACCACCACGCCTTGTGGCAGGCCGTTAAGCTGCAAGTTGTTGGCGTTTGTGGGCAAAACGTGGTGTGCGAGCAAGGTACCAGCCGTGCTAAACACGTCTACCACCGCGCCACTCGGCAGCGAGGCAAGGGCTAACACGCCGTTGTTTGCGCTTAAGACGATGCCTTGGGGGGCGGCGTTTGGCGCAACGATGGCAGTTGAAGTGCCGTCCCAAGCACGCTCGTAAGCACCCATGAGGGGCGTTGTTGTGCTGCGAGCCAGGCCCAGTATGTCGGTTGGCACGGCTACCAGTGGCACAGCGTGGCGCAAGTCGGCAGCGTTAAGGGGCTGCAGCAGCACATCGGCGGCGAAGTTCACCATGTTGAAATAGGCATAACGCTCGCCCGAGAGCTTCATCCATTCGGTAATCGACGACACATTGCCTTGCGCTTCGGCCAGCGTTGCGCCGTTGGTGAAGAGGTTGTTGTGGTCTAGCGTCACCGTGCCGAGGTAGGTTTTGCGCGTGAATTGGTAAACACTTCCCTTGCCCTTGTTTGCAAAGATGTTGTTGACCATGCGCACATTGTCGCGCATTGCACTTTGAATGCCCACCGTGATGTCTTTTTCGTTGCCCTCAACGCAGAGGGTGTTGTGTGCCACAAGCAGGTTGGCCACACTTCCCCTGAAGCTCAAAGCCTTCGAAGCATATTTTCTTTGTGATTTTTGGTCGTGGGTAATGCGCACGGCGTTGTTGGCCATCAGTGCGGGTTTGGCTGCCGTTCCCGACATCTCTCGCACGTAAATGGCCGAGCAATATTCCTTTGTGGCCAGGCTGATGCGGTTGCTTAGCACCCGTGTTTCGCCCGTAGCGTCGATGTCGATGGCCGAAAAGTCGGCGTGATTGCTCATGTTGTTGTCGATGTTGTTTCCCTCAATGCGGGCATCAGCCTCGCGAGCCACGTAAAGGGCTTTAGCGCCTTGGTTGTTGAAGGTGTTGCCTTCCACGCGTCCGCCGCGCTCTTTTGGCAGTGCAACGGTGCCGGTTCCGCCCAGACGGAGGCCGTTGTATCCGCCTTCAAGGCGCGAACGCAGCAGCGCAAAGTGGTCGTTGTTGGCGTTGGGCAGGCTCTTTGCGTACATGTTCACCAGCGTAATCTTGGCCTGTGTGTTGGTTGTGAAGGGCGCATGCAGGTAACAGTCGTCGATGGTTACGTGCCTACTTTCGTTGCGCAGGTGCACAATGCCGGGGTAGGTAACGTCTTCGGTGCTCACTTCCAGTGCTTGCAGCGTGGTATAGTCGGCCCCGTCGAGGGTTATCACGCCATAGTCCACTTCCATTTGCTCTTCCTTGTATGCGCCTTTCGTATATTTGTCGTGGAAGATGTGCACATCTCCGCGCTTTCCCGAGGCGGGTTTAAGGGTGAGTGTGTTGGTTTCAGACAAGCCTTCGATGTGGGGGATACTCACCCTCTCGTTGTATTTTCCGCTCTCGATGCTCACCACCACTGGTCCATCCACGCCATTGCGCAGCGCGTCTATGGCCGACTGTATGGTTTTGTATTCGGCGTTCGGCCCCACATTGAGCGTTCCGCTCATGCCTTGTGCGATGGAAGTGGTGGCCGTTAGGGCTGTTTGTGGCAGGATGGTTTCGGCGTTTGCCGTTACGTTTTCAATCGAAGCGGCCAGTGTTTGGCCAGCCGTGGCCTCGGATTTGATGTCGGCTGTGAGCCAGAAATGGTATTCGCCCTCCTTTTCAATGTTGTACGAGCCATCGAAGATGCCGCTTTCGGCCGAGCCGGTTGCGAAGGTTTGCACGGGTGCGAAGCGGTTGTGTTGGTCTGTGGCGTACACCTTATATATAGATGTGGGTGCATTGCCCTGCAAGTTGGCGCGTATCTGGCTGATGTTCAGCACGCCTTTGTCGCCCTTAACGCCGATGGTGATGTGCATCAACGGCAGGTCTGCCTGTCCTTTGAAGGCCTTCGTGGGCGCAATCACCTCGGTTTTCAGTTCGCTGACGGCGAGGTTTCGGGGCTTCATGGTCGACACTTCGATGGCAAAACCATCGCCCACGGCGTAGCTGCCCGTGGTGTAACGCAGGGTCATTGCGCCGTTGTCGGCGGTAGAGAACAGCCTTTCCAGCTTTTCTTGTCTGCTGAATGTGGCATCGGGTTTGTCTTTTTTGTCTGTTGCGAAGTACACTTCCAGTTTGTCTGCCCCCACAGCATCCCACGAAAGCGCCTTGATGGTGATGCGCATTCCCGGCGTTTTCGGCACGAAAGTGATTATTCCGTCAAACTTTTTACTTTCTTTATTGGCCTTTCCGCCGTCGTCGTAAAGGGTGAATGTGGTGTTCTCTGGCACCTCAATTCGGCCGTTGTTGCCAGCCTTCAATATGATTTCGTTCACCACGGTGCGCGCTCCATCGGGGTCGCCTTGCGCTGTTTGGGTTGTTCCCAGCGAAGTTTCGATGCGCAATAGGGCAGCATCGAGCAGCGTGCCAGCCGCTGCATCGATGGCCACATCGGCGCAGAGCAGCAGCCAGTTGTCGCCTTCGGCCAGTGCGAGTGGGTTCTTTAGGGCGATGTCTTGCAGCTTGTTTAGATGGGCTTTGTCGATGCTGGCCAGCGGTTTTGCGTTTGTGGCGAGGGCCGTTGTGGCATCGGGCATGGCGAAGAGGTGCAAGCTGTCCATCGCCTCGGCAGATGTTTTGAGGTCTAGGCTCATGCCTTTGAGGGCAATGGGTTGCAGGTTGCCTTCGGTTTTCACGTTGACGAGCAGCAAAGCCTGTCGCGTTGCGCCGGGTGCAACGCTTTCTGTGGATGCTTGTTGCACGTCAACGCCGGCCAAGGTCATGGCTTTGGGCATGTATTCGCAAACGCGAGCGGTGAATCCTTTGGCCGCTTGGTGGCTGTCTTTAGGGTTGAACACGATGGTAAGTGCGCCATCGGGAGCTTGCGAACGCAGCCTTTGTCCGGGTCCGCGCTGCTTGTCGGCGGGCGATGTCAGCTCCCAAAGCTTGCGCCCGTTGGTGCCAATGCCTTCGTACACAACGAACTTGGCGCGCACGCCGTAAGAATTTGAAGCGTACAGCAAGTCGAATTGCGAGAAGTCCACCTGCACCACATGCCCTTCGTGCAAGGGAATGAAGGTGGTGATGCGGTCTTTGTTCCCGCCTTCGTATTTGTCGTTGTAGGTGTTTTGTTTCGATTTGAAGGTCAGTGCGCCGTTCACGCGCCTTTGTTGTGTGCCTTCCAGTGCGTAGATGGTGTTTTCCACCACGCGTTCGCCTTTCAGCAGCATTGGGTTTTGCACATGTTGTCCATCGCTCAGCGTGATGTTGTCTATCGAGACGGCCACGGTGCTTCCGTTTTCGGCCTCGTCTTTCACGTCGCATGCCAGCCAGAAGTAGTTGTCGCCCATGCGAAGGGCGGGCTTAGAGGTAACGTAGAGCGTGGCCACCCCATTCTCGATGGTGGCTTTGCCAATGTTGTTCACGGCCGAGAAGTCGGTGGGCGACGTGCTTTGGTATAGCCTTAGGGCGGCAATGGGTCCGCTGGTCTTGAGCTTCAGAGCCGTAAGAGCCAGGGCAGGTTCGGTTTCTTGCGTGCGAATGTTAAAGGCCAGCAGCGGTTGTTGCGTGTCGCCGGCAGCCACTGTTGCGTCTTTCATGGGCGTAAGCTTCACTTCGGCCAGGCTCATGGGCTGCGGAACAAAGAGGCTTACCACGGCTTTGAAACCATTGGAGGTGAACGAAGTGTTGCTGCCAAAGGCGATGGTGAGTGCTCCATCGGCGTTGGTGGCCTTCAAAAGGGGCTTCGTGCCTTTGCGAACGGTGGCAAGAAGGCGGTCGGGGCGCACCTCCTTGCCGTCGTAAACGCGGATGAACTGCGTGTATATGCTGCCTTCGAAGATGTCTACCAGCTGGAAATCCACCTGCACTTTCTTGCCCGACACGGTGGGAACAAAGGTAACATGGCTCGTCTTGTCGTCCTTAAAATCGGGCGATGTCTTGCCATCGGGTCCGCCGTCGTCGTAAAAGTCGATGGGCGTGTCGTCCACTTCCACGGTTTTGGGCGTCAGTTCCATGCGCACTTCCTTATTCTGAGCAGCGGCCACGAATGGCGACAGCGCATAAAAGAACAATGCGCACAGAAGCATTAAGAGTTTTGTTTGCTTCATATATTTTCGTTTTTTGATGATGATTGGCGTAGTTGTTGCATGCCCTATGTCTGCAATGGCGGCGGTTTTGAGCCCTTTGCAGGCCAAAACACACGGCACAAACAAACATGCATGCTGAAATGCACGCGGCGAAAGG
>CAJPTO010000220.1 GCA_905373605.1 uncultured Prevotella sp. | reverse complement strand
TTGACAACAAATTGTGTCCAAAATAACTAATTGGCGAGGATAAAACACGGCTAATCCAAGTTTTATTTGTATTTTTGCATGATACTGAATAAAACTGACTGGTGTACCTGTTTCATGCACAATGGAACGTAAAGAGAAACTCACACTATGGACGACGAAATAAAAGACCCGAACGAAATGGAAGAAGAAGGCCTGGACAGGGCCGACGAAATGGAACAAGACGATAACGAGGAAGAGGGCGTTGAAACGCATTCCGACTATAAACCCGCCGACCGCTTCGATGCCTCGGCGGTGCATCACCTTAGTGGCATGTACCAAAATTGGTTCCTCGACTACGCCTCGTACGTTATTTTGGAACGCGCCGTGCCCAACATCGCCGACGGCTTGAAACCGGTTCAACGCCGCATATTGCACTCGATGAAACGCATGGACGACGGAAGGTACAACAAAGTGGCCAACATTGTGGGCCATACCATGCAGTTTCACCCCCACGGCGACGCCTCTATCGGCGATGCCCTTGTGCAGATGGGACAGAAAGACCTGCTTATCGACACGCAAGGAAACTGGGGAAACATCCTTACGGGCGACCGCGCTGCCGCCCCACGTTATATCGAGGCGCGGCTTTCTAAGTTCGCACTCGACACCGTTTTCAATCCCAAAACCACGCAATGGCAAGCTAGCTACGACGGAAGAAACAAAGAACCAATCGCGTTGCCCGTAAAGTTTCCTTTGCTTTTGGCGCAAGGGGCGGAGGGAATTGCCGTCGGCCTAAGCTCAAAAAGCCTGCCACACAACATGCGCGAGCTTTGCGAAGCGGCCATACATTACCTCAAAGGAGAACCTTTCAGGCTCTATCCCGACTTTCCCACGGGCGGTTCCATTGATGCCAGCCGATATAACGACGGCCAAAGGGGCGGCTCTATCAAGGTGCGAGCCAAGATTGAGAAACTGGACAGCAAGACACTTGTTATCCGCGAGATACCTTTCAGCAAGAACACCACCACGCTTATCGACTCTATTCTTAAAGCGGTGGAGAAGGGAAAGATTAAGGCCAAGCGCGTTGACGACAATACGGCCGCCGAAGTGGAGATACAAGTGCACCTCGCACCGGGTGTCTCGTCTGACAAGACCATTGATGCGCTCTACGCTTTCAGCGATTGCGAGATTAACATTTCACCCAATTGCTGCGTAATCGAAGACAACAAACCGCGCTTTCTCACCGTTAGCGAGGTGCTACGCCATAATGTGGACAGCACGATGGGGCTGCTCAGGCTCGAGTTGCAGATAAGGAAAGACGAGCTGTTGGAGCAACTTTTCTTTTCGTCGCTCGAAAAAATCTTCATCGAAGAACGCATCTATAAGGACAAGAAGTTTGAGAATGCCGAGAACATGGATGCTGCCGTGGAGCACATCGACAATCGCTTGGAACCCTTCAAGCCCGACTTCATACGCGAATTGCGCCGCGAAGACATCATGCGCTTGATGGAAATAAAGATGCAACGCATCCTCAAGTTCAGCAAAGACAAGGCCGACGAGCTGCTGGCTCGCATCAAAGAAGAGATTGCAGGCATTGACCACGACCTGGCACACATGACGGATGTCACCATCAAATGGTTCCAATTCCTCATCGAGAAGTATGGGAAAAACCACCCGAGACTAACCGAGATAAGGAGTTTTGAAACCATCGAAGCCACCAAGGTGGTGGAGGCCAACGAGAAACTATACATCAACCGCCGCGAAGGGTTTATCGGAACGGGGCTGAAAAAAGACGAGTTTGTGTGCAACTGTTCGGACATCGACGACATTCTTGTGATACATCGCGATGGCAAATACAAGGTGATGCGCGTGGCCGACAAGATTTTCGTGGGTAAGAACGTGCTGCATGTGCAGGTGTATAAGCGCAACGACAGGCGCACCACCTACAACATCGTGTATCGCGACGGCAAAGAAGGGTATTATTTCATCAAGCGTTTTAACATCACCAGCATCACACGCGACCGCGAATACGACCTTACACAAGGTACACCCGGCTCGAAAGTGGTGTATTTCACGGCCAACCCCAACGGCGAAGCCGAAACAATTCGCGTGCTGCTAGAACCCGAATCGCCCACTAGCCGTAGGAAAGGCATCGTGGACTTCGACTTCTCGAAGGTGATTATCAAGGCGCGTACCTCGCGCGGAAACATCATCTGCAAACGTCCCGTGAAGAAAATAGGGCTGCTCGAAGCTGGGCATAGCACGCTGGGAGGACGCAAAGTGTGGTTCGACCCCGATGTGAAACGCATCAACTACGATGATCATGGTCAGCTGTTGGGCGAGTTCAACGAGAACGACTCCATACTTGTGGTGCTAGACAACAGTGAGTTCTACCTCTCGGATTTCGATGTGAACAACCATTACGAAGACAATCTGAAACGCATTGAGAAGTGGGACGAACGCAAAGTGTGGAGTGCCGTGGTGCGCGATGCCGACAACGATAACTATGCCTACATCAAACGCTTCACGATGGAGGGCTCTAAGCGCAAGCAATGCTTCATTGGCGACAACCCAAAGAGCCAGCTGCTCTTCCTCACCGACCAGCCTTACCCGCGCATCAGCGTTGTGTTTGGCGGAAGCGACAAGGAACGCGCACCAATGGAGATTGAGATTGACGACTTTGTGGGCGTAAAAGGGTTCAAGGCCAAAGGCAAACGCATCACCACTTGGCACGTAGACCATGTTGAAGAACTGGAACCTACGCGGCTGCCAGAGCCTGAACACGACCCTGAAGACGATGGGCAGCAGGGCGAAGACACTGCCAAAGGCACGCAGACTGCAGCTTCTGCCTCGCCCAGAATAAGAACATCGGGTACTTCTGAACAACCAAGCCTTTTCCAAGATGAAACCTAACACTACTCCCTTGCGGCCTTTTGAGCGCGCTATCAGGCTGGCTGGCCAAGCATCTGCCAATGTCCCAACTCTGCAACGAGCCTGTGCACGATGGGTGTTTTGGCTGCTGTTGCTGTGTCTTTGCCCCAAGGCGATGGCGCAAGGTGAACTGTCGGCCGAGCAATTGGCTACCAACGGAAAGATAACAACCACGGCGCGCATGCTTGGCTTCAGCCACACACAGGTGCTAGACACTTATCTTTCGCCCGAACATTACACTGGCCCAGATGTCCGCTTCATCTCACAAACCCTGCGCGAACGAAAGGGACAACGCCTTTCGCAGCTCATCACGCACACGGGAAACGTCGCCTTCCTCAAGAACAGAGCCGAAAGTGGCAACGAGATTGCAGGCATGTACCGCTTTGATTACGCCTTGCACTATGGATTTCGGTTCCTACAGAACCGCTTGCAACTTCAAGTGGGGGGTAGGGTAGAGGCCAACGTGGGCTTTATCTACAACACCCACAACTCTAACAACCCCGCACAGGCACGCGTGTTTCTGCACGTCGCACCCTCGGCTGTGGCCAGTTACAGGCTCAATGCTGGCCGGACTCCACTCTTGTTTCGTTACGAAGTGTCTGTACCTCTGCTTGGCGTGATGTTTTCTCCCAACTACGGGCAATCGTATTACGAAATATTCTCTGAAGGGAATTACGACCATAACATTGTTCCCACCACCATCGCGTCGGCCCCTTCTTTGCGGCAGATGCTCACGATAGACTTTCCGCTGGCGCGTTCCACAGTCCGTTTGGGCTATGTGGGCGACATCCAGCAGTCGAATGTCAACGCTTTGAAGACGCATGTCTACACGCATGGCGTTGTCATAGGCATTGTTAAACGTTTCACCCTCATCAAGCTTGCACCATGAAAAGAGCCCTTTCACATCTTTTTATGCCGCTTGTGGCGGTGGCTTTGCTGCTGGGGGCATGCGTAGACGTTGACCAATACGAAGACAGTCCGCGTGGAAACTTCGAGGCTTTGTGGCGCATCATCGACGAGCATTATTGTTTTTTCGAACACAAACGACAGGCCTACGGGCTGGACTGGAACGCCGTTTACAACAAGTACGCGCCTCAGATGGAAGACGGCATGACCGAAGACCAAACCTTTGAGGTGCTTGCCAACATGCTGGGCGAACTCAAAGACGGGCATGTTAATCTCTATACTCCCTTCGATGTGGGGCGCGAATGGTCGTGGAAAGAAGATTATCCCAGCAACTTCAGCGAAAACGTGCTGAGGATTTATCTCGGGAAAGACTATAAGATTGCGGCCGGAATGAAGTATCGCATATTGAACGACAACGTGGGATATATGCGTTGCGCCACATTCACCAGCGATTTCGGCGCAGGAAACCTCGACCGCATCTTGCTTTATCTTGCTCCTTGCAACGGGCTTATTATCGACTTGCGCGAGAATGGCGGCGGAATGGTGACAAGTGCCGAGGCCTTGGCGGCACGCTTTACCAACGAAGAGGTGCATGTGGGCTTCATACAGCACAAGACGGGGCGCGGACACAACGACTTTTCGCGCTTGAAACCGCAAATGCTCAAACCCTCTAAGGGCATTAGGTGGCAAAAACGGGTGGTGGTGCTCACCAATCGCGGCGTGTACAGTGCCGCAAACGAGTTTGTGAAGTACATGCAATGCCTGCCCCAAGTAATCATCGTGGGCGACAGAACGGGTGGCGGAGCAGGACTGCCATTCACCAGTGAACTGCCCAACGGCTGGATTGTGCGCTTCTCGGCTTGCCCCATGTACGACCGTAATGGGCAAGACACCGAGTTTGGCATCAACCCAACGCACCAAGTAAACATGCGTTCGGCCGACTTAGTACGCGGTCGCGACACGCTTATCGAGCATGCACGTAAGCTGTTGGCGAAGTGAACGCGCGCTGTTTCGCCCTGGTTTTGTATCCCTGTAGACGAGGTATGGCTGGCAAATGCCTAAACAAGCCGAGACAACGCCATGTGGCTGCGGCGAAACAGGTTGGCCGCACAAGTTTTCTTAACCACAAGCTTCGTGCAACCTACGCCTGATTGCTTCCTGCCTATACCTTATATATAGGCATGTGCAAGGGAAAGGCAACCAAAAAGACGGAGAAAAATTTGGCCTGCCGCAAAAAAAACACTACCTTTGCAGCGCAAATCCGCGCCTGTGGCGAAATTGGTAGACGCGCTAGACTTAGGATCTAGTGTTTCGCGA
>CAJPTO010000219.1 GCA_905373605.1 uncultured Prevotella sp. | reverse complement strand
CTTCTCACCCCTTACCTCCCTGCAACAACCCTTGCGAGAATGGATTATTTGCAGGCGATGGGCAAATCGTGGCGCGCGAGGGCAGCCATAATGTTAAAATTTATGCTGAAAATTTGACTTGTCGAGAAGTGCAACCCGCCAAGAAGAAGAACCACGCGGCAGAGCTTTTATTGAACATCGTGTACAGAGGAACTGAAAATAGCATCAACAGCAAAGCCGATGCCGTAAAGCCAACTTCGGCATACATGCTTATAGTCATGTTATTCCAAAACCATTTCGTTTTGGACAGAACTTCCTTTATTCCATTACTCCCTTTACTACTTTTACTCCCTTTACCCCCTTTACTACTTTACTCCCTTTACTACTTTACTCCCTTACTCCTTTTACCCCCTTTACTACTTTACTCCCTTTACTACTTTACTCCCTTAACTACTTTACTCCTAAAAAAAATTCCCTTTTTCTTTTTTATTTCCAATATAATGCGTAACTTTGCCAAATAGGAAGACAACAAAGTGTGGCACTTCCAACATGAAAAGCGACAAAGGACAAGGAAAGGCCGTGGGAAAGCGCGACAACAATGCACTAAATCATGCAAAAAACATGCAAAAAAAGGCAAAGAGCCATGCGTGAAACCATGCAAAAAACAACATCACGCCTACCAACAACAATCCCCAACTGCCCAACGCCGCAACAAAGCAACCCATGCAACAACCGCTTAAGCAGTTACATTGCAAACAACAATAACAATCTAAACACTTATATTACATACCATTTTAAAACTCAACAACATGTTACACACAATTAAAAAACTATCCCTTTGCGCCATGTTCGCACTCGTGGCCTTGGCATTCGCCGCATGCAGTTCAGACAACGACGACAAACTGCCCATCGTCCAGCAACTTATTGGCTCGTGGCAACCAATAGCCGACAACGCCAAAGAGGCGGCCAAACTGGCAAATACCTACGAAACATGGTACAAAGACCTCACTTGGGACAAACGCACCATCGTGAACAACTCCTCCGAATTGGTGCGTAAAGGGGCATTCGGCGTTAAAGACAACTGCTTGCACCTGAGAAGCACATGCCCCAAAGGCCGCGACTTGATGGAATACGACTTTAAAGTGGAAATCAAAGGCGATGTGCTAACCCTGACAAACCTCAAAACCAACCGAGCCACACGCTACAAACGCCGCTAAGCCGCGCCACGGAATGGGATGGCATGGTATGCCCCTTCACGCCGAATGCCAACCTTGTTGCATCATTCATTCCGTGGGTTGGCCTGCCGCCTTACATCGACCTTTCGTTGATGGCACACATTGTTGTATTCTGCACAATGTCATGCGCCATCCCTTTCGCCGACTACCGCGTTGTGGTAGTTGGCGCAAAGGTCATTTGAGTAGGGATGTCGACACACACGGCCGCACCCTTATTTGAACACCTTTTGGGCAAAGTCGGTGAGGTAGATGCGCCAGTTGCGCCAGATATGTCCGCCCTGGGTTTCCACATATTCGTATTTATAACGATGTTCGTCAAGGAAGCGGCGCAGGTCGGCATTGGCTTGATAAAGGAAATCTGTTTTACCAATCGCTATCCAGAAAAGTTTGGGGTTGCTGTCAAAGAGGCGTTTCATCTGTTCTTGGAAGGGCTTATTGGTCTGCATCTCTTCGTAGATGGAAGGTTTGGAAAGGTCGATGGGTTTGGCAATGCGCAGGCCTGCGGAGAAAAGGCCATAATAATCGAAGGTTGTTGGGAACAGCCGGGCGATACCAAACGTATGTCCGCCACCCATCGACAGCCCACACACGGCACGTCCGTTTCGGCTTTTGATGGTGCGATATTGGCTGTCCACAAAGTCGACAATGTCCATGAAGCTTTCTTCCATTGAGGCTTTCGGGGCGGTTTTCGGCCCCGTTTGTCCCAAGAATGAAGGTGTGTACATGCCGAAAGCCCATTCTCCTGGTGCCGCTTGGCAGTTTGGATTGCCGTTAGGCATCACCACAATCATCGGTTTGGCCTTACCAGCTGCGATAAGGTTGTCCATTATTTGTGCTGCCCGTCCCAATTCGCTCCATGCATTCTCGTCGCCGCCCGCTCCGTGCAACAGATATAACACGGGGTAGGCCCTGCCGTTGTGGTATCCCGGCGGCGTATAGATGGTCAGTCGGCGGTGCATGCCCAGTTTGGGACTGTCGTACCACACCTTTGCCACATTGCCATGAGGTACATCGTTCACCGAGTAGAGATACCCTTTGTCGCCTTGCGCTTTGGTCACGATGAAGATGTTGCTCAAGGTTGCAATGTCGCGGTTAAGGTACACGTTGGCAGGGTCGTTAACATTAAGTCCGTCTACGTTAAAGATGTACGAGTAAAGCTCGGGGTCGAGGGTTGTTGTGGTGAACGACCACAGTCCCTGTTCGCCCTTGGTGAGCTTTGCATTCCCCGGCACATCATATTCGCCCCTAGGCGTTTGCATCTTTACGGTAGGCAGGAAATCTCCGCTCACACTAACTTCTTTTGCTTGTGGTGCAAAGATGTTAAACGTAACACTGCCGTCGGCATTCTTCACGGGCGACTGCACGTTGGCGGCATTAAACAACTTCTCTTGCGCCAAGACTGAGGCGCATGTTGCCGTGGCTAGCGCGGCGGCAAGTAGGGTTTTTCTTATCATTGCGTGTTGGGTTTTATTGCTGTAGTGGTGATTATAGTCGAAAGGAATTGGATTAGGAAAGTCGTGGGTGCATCACAAGTAAACAAACATTCCTCACGCGGAGAGAAAGGAGGACGCGGAGGATAAGTTTAGATGAGGGTGGGAATAGGGAGCTGTGCTCCAAGAACGCGGAGTACTTGTTTAAAATCGCTTAGCGTTCCTTGCATTGCTCGGAACAACAAGCTCCGTTCCCTCCGAGGCGTAGCGTTCTCCTTTGTTTCTATAAAAGCTGAAGCCTCCGCGCTCTCCTTTCCCTCCGCGTGAGAATTTATTAACGCTACATCATGCACATGTAGCATTTCGCTAAGAGCAGTTTTCCAAAAGCAATTTTGTTTGACTATAAAAGGCGTGTTCCGGTGCATGTTGCATGCATTCAGAACACGCCGTTTATGGGTTCGGCGGCTACCTGTGCAGCAGGTTGAGCGGCTCTTTGGGTGCAAGCAAGTTGTTCACCTTGGTTTGTTGCGCTGCCACATCGGCCGAGAGCGTGGCGCGGATGTCGCGAGAAGAGGCACCAATGAGAAAGCGATAGGTGCCGCCATCTACCAGCCAAGCCTGCTTTTCCGTGCTGAACGATGCCAAGTCGGCCGTTTTGACCCGCAGTTCCAATGTTTGTTCTTCTCCCGGCTGCAAGGTCTTGGTTTTGGCAAAAGCCTTCAATTCTTGTGCGGGCTTGTTGTTTTGCTGGCTGTTTGGTGCGGCAACATATAGCTGAACCACCTCTTTACCCGTTGCTTTGCCCACGTTCTTAACCTTGACACTGATGCAGAGCACGCCATCCTTATTGTTTATCTTGGCATCGGAATATTGGAATTGGGTGTAGCTGAGCCCGAAGCCAAAGGGGAAGGATACGGCTTTGCCGAAGCTGTCGAAATAGCGATAGCCCACAAATACATCTTCTTCGTAGTTGGTGAAGCCCACATTTCGTTCGTTTCCACCGTTGAAATTCTTGTTGGTGAAGTCTAGGTTGGGTGCAATGTCCAGTGGGAAGTTGTTTGAAGAAGGCTCGTCGGTGTAGGCAAGTGGCCACGTCATGGTTAGTTTTCCCGAGGGCGATGCCTTTCCCGATACCACATCGGCCACCGAGTTTCCCCCCTCTTGTCCAGCTTGCCACACGCATAGAATGGCATCGGGCATGTTTTTCCACGATGCTGTTTCGATAACACCGCCGATGTTGAGCAGCACCACCACCTTCTTTCCTACCTCGTGATAGGCCTTGCAAACACTTTCCACGAGGGCATGCTCTTCTTTGGTGAGGGCGAACTCGGACTGTTTGCGGTCTACAAACTCGCCGCTGACGCGCCCAAGGGTGATGAAGGCGATGTCGGCCTTTTGCGCTTGTTCGGCCAACTGTTGTGCAGAGAAGTCCATTTCGGTAGGCCGGCGTGTGGGTAAGAACTTCACGATCTTTGCGGCGAGCTCACTTTTCTTAGCTTCTGCGGCCAAGCGTGCTTCTTCTGCGGCTTTATGCTGGGCCAAGTACTTGGTGTAGGCCGTTTGCAAGTTGGCATCAACCTTGTATCCGGCATGCTTCAGCCCGTCAAGCAACGACACCACGTAAGCGCGGTTAACGTTTCCCGACCCCGTTCCACCAGCAATGAAATCGTAACTGGTGCATCCATAAAGCGCAATCTGCGTGTTGGCAGCGGCCGTTGTTATAGGCAGGACACCGTTGTTTTTTAGCAACACCATTCCCTCTGCCGCACTTTGCCGCGTAACCTCGGCGTGCGCCTTGAGGTCAGGTTTGTTGGAGTATTGGTATCCGTGGAAACGAGGCGTTTTCTCGATGAGGTTTAAGATGCGCGTCACGTTTCTGTCCAGGTCTGCTTCTTTCAGTTTTCCGCTTTTAACGGCCTCGACGATGGCCGTAAACTGCTCGGGCTTTCCGGGTTGCAGCATGTCGTTGCCGGCCCACACTTGCAGGGCACCGTCTTTACCGCCAAACCAGTCGGTCATCACCGTGCCTTCGTATCCCCATTCATCGCGCAGAATGGTGGTTAGCAAGTCTTTGCTTTCCGAAGTATATGTGCCGTTAATCTTGTTGTATGCCGACATCACCGTCCACGGCTTGGCTTCTTTGATGGCCATTTCGAAAGGTTTGAGGTAAATTTCCCTGATGGCGCGTTGCGAAATGCGTGCATCGTTGTTCATGCGGTTGGTTTCTTGGTTGTTGAAGGCAAAGTGCTTGATGCTCGTTCCCACGCCATTGCTTTGTATTCCGCGAATGTATGCGATTGCCGTTCGGCCAGCCACAAAGGGGTCTTCGCTGTAATATTCGAAGTTTCTGCCGTTAAGGGGGTTGCGATGAATGTTCACGGCAGGTGCGAGCAGCACGTCTACCCCATATTCTTTCACCTCGTTGCCGATGGCTTTGCCCACTTCTTCCACCAAAGCCTCGTTCCATGTAGATGCCAAGAGGGTGCCGATGGGGAAGTGTGTGC
>CAJPTO010000218.1 GCA_905373605.1 uncultured Prevotella sp. | reverse complement strand
CCGCTGAGATTTACCGACAGGCGGCCGCCAAGCTCCATGTTTTGCAGCCGTGTTTGGGGTTTTCGGCTGTCAAGGTCGAATGTGTAGGGCATCGGAACATCTACATGTGCGGCCCACGGGTTGCGCTCATCTGTGGGCAGGGTGAAGAAATCGCTCACGGGAATGGCAACAAGCTCAACGCTGAGAGTCTGTTTTACGAACTTCAATCGCAAGGCATTGACGGGTGTTCGTATGTCATCGTAGTCTTGTGCGAGGAACTCGGTGTAGTCCATCGGCGAAATTTGGTCGGTCAGTCGCAGCGCATCTGCCACGCCCCAGATGATAATCTGCCGGCCAGCCCGCAGGTCAAGGCTTCCCTTGGCATACGAAAGGTAAGCCTCACGCAGCGAGATGCCCGTCTGTTTTTTCAGCAAAGCATTATAGGTGGCATTCATTGATATGAACATTTGCGCGCCACCTTTCTCCAAAGTAAGCTCTCCTCGCGCCCTTGTTCGCGAGGCCATCCAGTCGCCTTTGCCTTCAGTTCTAGCCGCATGATAAGTGTCTAGGAAGCCTTTCACCCGCACTTGCAGTTCCTCGGGCGGCGTTTCGGCCGCGAGCAACGTGTCTGTTGCGCTGCCTTCGTCTTGCGCTTCCGCCTGCACCGAGCATGTCAGCGCAAGCAGAAGCATTGTGATAAGCCTTGATGTTTTCATATTCCCTTTTCCAATCGTGCAACGGTAAACAAGGCTGCATCTATCTTAAGGTCGAACTTTTGCCCACTCATCTGCAAGATGGTTTTGTGGCCTGTCTGCACATTGTCCATCTCCATGCACCCCATTACCCAAAAACCTTGCACCTTAGAGATGTTGCTCACCGTCAGGCTTCGGTGCAACTTGTCCAGCTTGTCGTAATATTCAGCCTTAACAACCACGGCGCAATCTTGCCTAATCCATGTGATGCGCTTGGAATAAATCTCGTGTTTGTCGTTTGGAACCGACTGAACCACCCAGCATTTCTGCCCTCCGAACATCTCCTCGCGCAGCAAGGTGTGGACCTCTTCGTCCACATTTCGGCTGCTCATGTCGTCGTAAGTGAAGTCGCTGCCCATGAAATAGTCGGTTTTCGACGACTTTCCGCTGATGCGCCTTGTTTTCTTCATGGCGGGCAGATACAGCCATCGGTCGTCTTCCCGTTTGGCGTTGTCGTA
The DNA here is from genome assembly GCA_905373605.1 of uncultured Prevotella sp. Lineage (GTDB taxonomy): Bacteria > Bacteroidota > Bacteroidia > Bacteroidales > Bacteroidaceae > Prevotella. Next base: position 4,018 of record CAJPTO010000218.1, on the reverse strand, counting down.
GTCCCAGGTAAGAAATCCCGTGCCTTTCACATCGCCTGGATAGGTGAAAAACATCACTCGCTTGCTGTCTTTTCCCACATCCATTGCCCACGAAACGAGCTTACGTTCGCGGCGGTTGCCGTTTTTCTGTATCAAAGTCATCGTCAGGGCGGCATAACGCGTGTCGCCATCAGGCCTGTTCTTCACTTTCAGCATCACATCGCGACCCGTTAGGCCGGCTGCCGACAGCGAAATGCTGGAACACATAAGAAGTATTGCACTTAAAATAATTGTTTTCATCGTTATGATATTTATATGATTAATGGTAAAATTCCTTTTGTCAGTTGTCGCTCTTGCCCCTCTTGTCTTTGCCGAAGATGTGCAGATACTTAAAGAGGATGGGCGTTATGAAGAGGTCGGCCAGCAAGGCAGAAAGCATTCCAGCAATGGCCAGTATGCCCCAATTGCGCAACTGCAGCGCGCTAGACACCATAAAGCCTGCGAAAGTAACCGATATTATCACCGTAGACATCACGATGGCGAGCCCCTCGGTGCGGAATGTGCGCCTGATGGCCATGTCGTAGCTGCCATAACGGTTGTAGGCCAGGTGGCCATGATTGATGAAATGGATGGTGTCGTCTACGGCAATACCCAGCACCATGGGGATGAGCGAGGCCGTCATCATGTCTAATGGGTAGTTCAACCAGCCCATCATGCCACCAACAATGATGGCGGGAGCAATGTTTGGTATCATCCCGATGAGCCCCACTTTCCAGTTGGAGAAGATGATAACGAGGATAACGCCGATGACAAGCACCGAAAGTAGCATCGACCACATCTGCCCACGTTCCACATATTGCTGCATGGCGGTGAACTGGGGGATGTTTCCCACGGCCGATACCTGCGCTCCGGGGAACAGCTTTCGCGCCTCTTGCTCTATCAGTTGCATCTCTTTCTCGGCCTCGTTCGAGTTATACGAGTTGAGTTCTATCTGCAATCGCAGCCGCTTATAGTCGTAGTCCATCCAATATTCGGCCTCGGTTCCGCCCGCATTCTCGTAAAGCAACAGCAGCTGTGCCACCATGTTGGCATCGTGTGGTATGACGTATGCCGAGTCTTTGTTGCCGTTGAGCGTGCAGTTCATGTCTTTTATGATGTCCAGGATGGAGTTATGCCGCTTGGTGAGCTTGTAGGTTTGGGCGATGTGGCTTAGCTTGTCTAGCCTTTCTAGGTTGCTCGGAAGCTTGGCATCGCCTGGCTTTGGCAGCACAATCATCACATCATACGAGTACATGCTGCCCAACTCGGTTTGGCAAAGGTCGAGGAAGCGGTCCACGTAAGGCACTTTCCGCCCCATCGTTCGTTCTACATCGAAGGCGGGTTCGATGCTGAACAGGCCGATGGCACAAAAGGCGGTGAACAACACAGACACCAAAATGATGGGACGGTGGCGGCGCATCACGAAGCAGCCAAAGCGTTCGAACAGTGCGCCAGCCCATCCTTCCACGCTTCGGTTCATGTGGGGATGGGGCTTTCGGTTACGTCCGAACGACAGCAACACGGGCGTAATGAAGAGGCATGTGGCCAATACGCCCAACAAACAAAGCGAGGTGTTGAGCCCGATGGCCTGCATGGGAACAATCTTCATCGACAAGAAGGTTATCATTGCGGCTATGGTGGTGAGCCCAGAGAGCAACACTCCCCAGCCTGTTCCGCCCACAGCTTCTACAATAGACCTGCGCCGAAGCCCCGTTTGCACGAAACGGGTCTTGAAATAGTTGTAAAGGTGGATGTTATAAGCGATGGAACAGGCAAACGTCAGTATCACGGCTATCATCAACGTGGGCTGGTCTACGTAGATTCCCGTCCAGCCAATGACGCCATAACCCAGCAAAATGCCAACCACAGAGGTGAGCAACGGCGCGACAACACCGCGCCAAGAGCGCGTTACCAACAGCATAACCACGATGGAGGCGATGAGGGCGAAGAGCATCAGTCGCCCCATTTCGCCTTGCAAGAAGGCCACTTTCTCGTGGGCCAGATAGGGCATGCCCGATGCGTTTGGCGACAACTCGCGATACTTGGGCTTGTTGATGATGTGCGCAAGCTCTTTTCCCGTGAGTATGTCGGGCGATGTGTCGCTGGTCTTTTTCCATTCTTCTTCGGGCGGAAAGGTTCGCAGCTTCACCATAATCCATGTCATGGTTCCGTCTTTCGACACCAGCTTGCGCGCCAGGTGCGGCTTGCTGTACGCCCGTTGCTTTATGGCGGCCAGCTCAGAGGGGGCTGTGGGGATGCCTTCTGGCACAATCTGTTCGATGGTCATGCCCTCGTCGGTGCCAACAGTGAACTCCAAGTCGGTGAGCGAAGTGAGCTTTTCGGCGTAAGAAAGGCTGTCGAGCAACTCGTTGCTCAGCTCGCGGATGAGCGAAAGGCTGCGATGTGAGAAGATGTCTTTGTTCTTCACCAACACGGCAGCATAATAATCGTTGCCGAAGATAGACTTAAACTCGTTGGTCTTTACCAGCACGGGGTCGTCTTCAAGGAAGTAATCGTCGAACGAGGTCTTCATCACAATACGCTTGGTGCCTACAGCCGAGAACACAATTAGCCCTGCAAAGGCCACCAGCACCAGCCACCTGTGCCTAAGCACCCATAGGGTGGTGCGTTTGAAACTTCTGTTTACGCTTTCTATTTTCATTGTATTTGGGTATTTGAGTTCGTCAGTTTATCAGTTATTGAGTTCGTGTTTTTTTTCAACGCGCAACCCCATCCCCTGCACTTTCATCAGCTTGTGCCATCCTGCGGTGGTAAAGCTGAAGTATTCTGCAAGGAATTGCCTGATGTCTTGCTCAGACAATTCATCGTGTTGCACAATTTCAAAGAGGACAGTGGACCACATCGAGCAGACGATGTGCATCAGAAATGGTGACACATCGGCATTCAGCTGGGGGTGTTTCTTTTTCAAAAGCTGCAAGTATTCCATGCCCAATTGTGTTTGTTGCTCGGTAAGAATGTCGCGATAGCTTGCCAAGGACGTGCCTTCGGAACAAAGGAACAGCAGCCGAAGATCGGCTCTGTACGTGCCTATCAGCGTCAAAAGGCGGCTCATCATCTGCTCTTGCATCTGGCCAACCGACGTGAAGTCTATCGCCAGATGAGCTGTGTCGTTGTGAAACTCCAAATATTCGCCTATGGCCTTGAGCAACGGAGCCAGCACCGCGCAAAGCAATTTATCCTTGCTCTCAAAATATTTGTAGATGTTTCCCAATGCCACACCCGACAACTTCGCAATGGTTCGCATCGAGGTTTTCTTCACGCCGTTGCGAATAAACTCGCCATGAGCCACACTAATGATTCTGTTTCGGACATCATCTTTCTTCACTTGCATACCATTTTTATATTATAAGGTGAACGAAAAGAGAACAATGTTTGATTATGTTCATAAAAAAAGCGCACTGCCTGATTTCCCAGACAGTGCGCTTTGCATGAAAGGCAACCTGCTCGTAGCCCTATGTCATTTGTCATCTTAGCCATGTTCTCATGTTTACTGCCAGCAAAATTAATGCTTTTCTCGAAAGTTCACAATACCGACTATTGGGTATTTTCATTTTTTTTGTTGTTTTTGTTCCTTTCCTTCGAAATGTTCCTGCCTCTCGGGGCGCGCGTTAGTTGCCCATGCTATGCCCAACAAGCTGGGCCGTCACCATGCGTTTGCAATGCCAAACAGGTGCTTGGCGGCTATATGTACGCCTGTTCGGGATAAGGAACAACTCCTTTTGCGAAGTCTTTTGTCGTGATGAGGGGGTGATTGATTTAACTACCGCGAAGGCGGTAGTTGGCATAATGACAGGTTCTTAACCCGAACTGGCGTATATATGTAGCGGAGCAGATAAGTTTCGGGAAACTGCTCTGAAGACAATATGCACCATGCGTGCCATTGACAAGCCATCGGGCAGAAGAAAAGGCGGAGTTCTTGCTGGCAAAACCCTGCGCCGATAGTCTTCCAAATCTATTTCGTTGATGTTTTAATTCTGTT
>CAJPTO010000217.1 GCA_905373605.1 uncultured Prevotella sp. | reverse complement strand
TGCGGAAGCTGACGAAAGGCGTGCCATAGCGGTGGCAGGTGTGGGCAATGGAGCAGCTTTCCATGTCTACGGCCTTGGCTTGGGGGAAGTGTTGCAGTATGCTTTCCATCTTCTCCTTGCTGTCAACAAACCAATCTCCGCTAACGATAAGCCCCTCGTGTATGGGCGTTTCGCCCCTGATGTCCAGCGCGCGGCGCACCATTTCGGGGGCAGCGTCAAAGCGTGGGGGCAGCCCGGGCAGTTGTCCGTAGGCCACATCCGTGCCACAATACAAGTCGTGGTAGGCATATTGCGTGCCAACAACCACGTCCAGGGGGGTCATTTCCACATCGGCTCCACCGGCAACCCCCGTAGAAACCACCAGTTGGGGTGCATAACGGGTAATCGTTTCAACGGTGCCGATGGTGCTGTTCACCTTTCCTATGCCGCATTGCAGCAGCACAAGGTCGTTGTGGGCGATGCTTCCCGTAACGAAAGTGAGGTTGTTATGCCGCTCCGTCTTTTCGTTCTCGAGCAGCGAACGCAGCTGTGCGAACTCCTTATCCATTGCCACGATGAGTGCTATTTTCATTTCTTATGCGTATGTTTGGTATGTTAGGGGGCGTTTAAGGACATGCCATGCCACGTGGCCTTTCCGCAAGATTGGCTTCAATCGAGCGGTTGTGCATGCCTGAACATCTGCAAAGTTACGACAAAAAAGCGAGGAAAAGGCATGTTGCGCATGCGAAAAACACTTGCGCGTGGTGCTTGAAACCGCGCCAACTTTACGCATGCCGCCCTGACTATAGCCGCCAACAAAGCCGCGCCGCCTGGGGAAAAGCGATGCCACTGCGGCCTTCTCTAATCCGGACTAAACTTCTTAACCTTTCTTAGTTTCCGCTTGGTTGTTGCCTTTTGCGTGTTTTGCTCCTCCGAAGCATCATCGTCAACAATATCTCCACTTACCACTATATCCGTCGTATCGGCCTCTTTGCATTCCGTTCTGTTTTGGGGAAAGAGCCTGCCCTTTACTTCTTTGCGCGCGTTGTTCTGCACGCTGTCTTGTGTTTGCTGCAAAGTTTTCGGGGTGTTACCTTGTTTACAGCCTGTTGCTAGGGTCATTCCCAAGGCCACGCCCATAATCGTAACTGCCTTACCAGCCCGTTGCAGCAGGCTGATTTGCTGTTCCAGATAGCGCACTTCGGCCTCGCAAGCGGGGCAAGTGCCGTCGCAATCGCCCTCAAAATGGCATTCTTTCGGGCGATACACTATGCCGTTTGCATCGGCAACGCGCTGCCTAACTTGCTTCAGGACAGCGCAAATGTTCTTTCCGTTTGACTTCATACACAGTTATCTTTGGAATTTTACCATGCCCCTTTTTACATTCTGTTGCACATCTTTGCTAACGATATAGCTTCTCCCTAACGCTTTTTCCGAGCCTTAAGTCGTTTCCTACTTTTCAGGGTTTGCTTTTTTTGCACCTTTTTCTTCGGGGGAGCAATCTTTCCATTAGGTATTGGCTTATTAACAGTTGCATTAACCGTGTCCACCTTTTCGTAGTAAGGAACTTCTCCAATTTCAAAAATTCTAGTGTCTTCGCGCCTTGTGCTATCCGTTAACGTAGTATCTGCGCATACGATTTCGCTATTCGTCATCGCGTTACGGGCTGTTTCCATCCGTTGGGTCTTGTCTGCCATAGGCGATTGGGGCGTTGCAGGTGCAGCATTTGCTTGCTTACAGCCCGCAGTCATCGCCATTCCCAAGGCCACACCCATAACAGTAACCGCCTTACCAGCCCGTTGCAGCAGGCTGATTTGCTGTTCCAGATAGCGCACTTCGGCCTCGCAAGCGGGGCAAGTGCCGTCGCAATCGCCCTCAAAATGGCATTCTTTCGGGCGATACACTATGCCGTTGGTGTCGGCAATGCGCTGCCTAACCTCCTTTAAGGCCGCGCAAATGTTCTTTCCGTTGGGTTTCATAACGTGCTGTAAATTTGGGAGTTTATGAGTTTATAATTTACAAGATGATGGGGGTTGTGCATTGATGGCGTAGAAGTTTGGAGGTTTAAATGTCCAAACTCTGGTAAAGCTAGTGGTCATCCTCTTTTTACTTCACACCAATTTCGATGATATGCTATTCCACGCTGAACGGAACAGTAATCACTTTGGGCGACCTAACCCGCTTACCTTCCACCCTTGCCGGTTTCCATCGCGGCATCATCTTCACCACGCGCAAGGCTTCAGCATCGTAAAGCGGGTCGATGGAGCGCACCACATGCACGTCTGTCAACGTTCCATTGGCCTCAACAATACATTCAACAAGCACATTTCCCCGTATGCAACGCTCTGCCATGACGGGCGTGATGCGCACATTGTCCTTAATAAACTTGTTCATCGCATCGTTACCTTTCTTATATTCAGGCACGATTTTTGGGTCTCGATAGATATGTTGTGGGTTGCGCACAAGCCTGTCTGTACCCCTTATGCTCCCTGTATACATGCGCCGAAACACAGGGATGGCCGCCGTAACGTCTATTTCGGGCAGGTCGTGGCCGCAAGTGTCGTCCACATTGACAATAGCAGTGTCGGCAGTGCATGCTGTTTCAGCAGCCTTTGGCTTGGCATTCTGCTGCCGCGCCACCTTAGGCTTGCGCCCTTTGGCCGCTTTTTTCTTTGCTTGGGCGGCAAAAGCCCTGGTCTTAGTGGCTACATTGCTGGCATTGGCATTTCCGCTTGTTGCCAGTGAGGGTTCAGTAACCGCTGTTCGCGCCACAACAGTTTGCGTATATCCCGTGGCCATTGTCAGCCCCAAGGCCAGTCCGGCCACCTTAACGGCCTTTCCAGCCATGCGCAACGTGCCCAATTGGCTTTCAATGTACCTCACTTCAGCCTCGCATGCCGGGCATGTTCCACTGCAATCGCCCACGTGGTGGCATGGTTGGGGTGCGTAGTCGATGCCATTGGCTTCGGCCACTTGCTTTCGTATCGCTTTCAGCGAACGGCAGATGTCTTTTCCTTTTTCGTTCATTGTTGCTGAATTTGGTGGTTGTAACTGGGTACAGACGCTGTCGGGGCGGTGTTGTGTTGCAAAGGCAGCCCTCACGAGCACGGTTTAGCGGGCAGTTTCAAGTGCAATCGTGCGGCGTTCACCAATTGGCAATCTGCTTTATCAGCGGCTCCACGCCCTTTTGGAAGCTCTTGGGATAGACCACAGCCAACACCATTAGGTGCGTAACTTGGCCTCCAATGGTGGGTTTGCACTTCACATAGAACACGCGATTGTCGGTGGTAAAGCCCGAATAGATGCCTTTTCCCTTGTGTTGATACGTGATACTCTTCACCTCAATGCCCGCAATGAGCGGTTGTTCGATGGCAGGGAAGGTATCATCAGGCACAGCCCATGCCCCAAGTTCGGCATATCCCATCACCACTTTGTGCCAAGTGTAGAGGTAATATTGTGCAGGCACATCATCATCGAAGAGCTTACTGGGCCCAAAGAAGTTGGGATAAGAAAACTTCATGGGCGTTTCGCGCCACTTTGCCTTGGCCATTAAGGCGGCAAAGCGGTCTTCTTGTGAGGTTTGAGACTGCTGAGCCTCGGCCGAATAAAAACCAATCGCGAAGAGCATCACCAAGAGTAAGGCCACCCGCAGCAGGTTGTGCCCCACCCCATCCGCGGCCTTGGGATGGCTGCCGACTGCCATCGTGCAGCGCGTTGTACATAAATTCTGTTTCATTTGCACATAGTTTTGATAAACGAAGGGAGTATTTCTACCCATGATATGCAAAGTTACGTTTTTTATTTTACATATCTAAGAAATGGTACATTTTTGTTCTCGCCCAACAAAAAATAACATTTCGCCCGACAAAAATGATGCCATTGCGAGGCAACGGGGGAACAATGGCACGCAGCTTGCGCAATCGGTTGCGCAAAAAGAACACAAATTATCGCCACTTCGCGAAACAACCTATGCTTTCTTTTTACGAACTTAGCTCCGAAAATCAATCGCTAAGGACTTATGAAAAAGCTATTTACACTCTTAACCGCCTTGCTGCTTGCCTTTTGCACCAAGGCTTTGGCCCAAGGATGGCCACAAAACTACGGCGGTGTGATGCTCCAAGGATTTTACTGGGACAGCTACAACGACACTCGCTGGACCACATTGGAGGCACAGGCCACAGAACTGGCCGCTGCTTTCAACCAGATATGGGTGCCGCAGTCGGGCTATTGCAACACCACACACATGCAAATGGGTTACTTGCCCATCTGGTGGTTCAACCATTTAAGCGCGTTTGGCACCGAAGCCGAACTGCGAAAGATGATTAAAACCTTTAAAAACAAAGGCACAGGAATAATAGAAGACGTGGTGATTAACCACCGGGCAGGCAACACAAACTGGTGCGACTTCCCCACAGAGACATGGAAAGGCAAGACCATGACATGGACGCTGGCCGACATCTGCGCCAACGACGACAACGGCAACACCAAAAACCAAGGGTATAACGTTACGGGGGGGCCAGATACGGGCGACGACTTCAATGGCGGACGCGACCTGGACCACACGCGAGAAAATGTTCGAGACAACATCAAGACCTATCTTTCGTTCCTGCTTACCGACTTAGGGTACAGCGGTTTCAGGTACGACATGGTGAAAGGCTACGCTCCACGCTACGTTGGCGAATACAATGCATCGGCCAATCCCACATTCTCGGTGGGCGAATATTGGGACGGCAACGCCTATTCGGTGAAACAATGGATTGAAGGAACGCGAACGAATGATGCCATTCAAAGTGCAGCCTTCGACTTCCCCATGAAGTATGCCATCAACGATGCCTTCGGGCAGAGCAGATGGAACAGATTGGCCGACGCAACGCTGGCGGCCGACGAGGCTTACAGCCGTTATGCCGTGACATTCGTAGACAACCACGACACAGGTCGCCCGAAAGCAAACGGCGGTGCGCAGCTTTATGCCAATGTTTTGGCCGCCAACGCCTACATTCTCACCATGCCAGGCACGCCATGCGTTTTTCTTCGCCACTGGCAAATGTACAAGCAGTCGCTGAAACGCCTCATCGCCACACGCAAGGCCGTGGGACTGACCAACCAAAGCAAGATTGTTAACGCCTCGGCTTCAGACAAAGGCTTCACCCTTTGCACGCAAGGCGCGAACGGGAAGGCACTTTTGCTGCTGGGCGAGGTGAACAACGCCCAGACAACAGGCTACAAACTGGCCGTTGAAGGCCCTAATTACAAGCTGTATGTG
>CAJPTO010000216.1 GCA_905373605.1 uncultured Prevotella sp. | reverse complement strand
TTTCATCGTTACTTTCAGATAAGGGTTGGCATTGATTGTGGGTCTTACAAGGCGCAACGCGTTCAGGGGAGCCGAGAAGTTGGACATCAATGTGAACGGCTCTTACGAATGGCAAACAGGACATAGCGCATCTGGAACATCGTCGCAGGTTTCGTCTTACGAGTATGGCGCATCCGCTTCGTTGGAGTTCCCACGCCTGTTCTTGCCCTTCTGGCAGTCGCACCGCTTTTACAACACGCCTTCTTCGCTCATCAAGGTTTCTTCGAGCGTCATCAGCAGGGGAAGTTTCTTCAAGCGGCACATCGTTTCGGGCGAGCTCACCTACAACATGCAGACCTCCGAACGCTCGATGCACCAGTTCTCGCCCTTGTCGTTGCAATACAACTATATGACAAGCCACACGGCGACTTTCGATTCCATTCTCAATGCCAACCCTTATCTGAAAGTAACGATGAAAGATGTGTTCATTCCCAAGATGCGATATAGTTACATCTTCACCAGCCCTTCGCGTTACAGGCATCCCATTTGGTGGCAAACCACGCTAAGTGAGGCATCCAACCTCCTGTCGCTGGCTTATATGGCGGCAGGAAAGAAATGGAACGAGAGAGACAAGATGATGTTTAAGAACCCTTACGCGCAATTCTTCAAGATTGAAAGCGACTGGCGTAAGATATGGCGGCTTGATGCACATGCTCAACTTGTGGCACACGCAGCTGTGGGGGCAATATGGAGTTACGGAAACTCGGATGAAGCTCCTTACAGCGAACAGTTTTTCGTTGGTGGTGCAAACAGCATCCGCGCATTCACCGCTCGAAGCATCGGCCCGGGCGGCTATTACCCCACAGCCAGCACAAACTCGTATCTCGACCAAACGGGCGACATCAAGCTTTTGTTCAATCTAGAATATCGACCGCGCCTCTTGGGCAGTCTTTATGGTGCTATATTTGTTGATGCAGGCAATGTTTGGGCCATGCATGGCTCAACCGACCGGCCTAATTCCACATTCAAGCTGAAGAGCGTTGTGCAGGACATGGCCTTGGGTACCGGCATCGGACTGCGTTACGACCTCGACTTCTTCGTCATTCGTGTAGACTGGGGCATCGGAATTCATGTTCCTTACAAGCGTGGTTTCTACAACATGGGCAGCTTCAAAGAAAGCCAAAGCCTGCACTTGGCCATTGGGTATCCGTTCTGACATGGCTCGAGATTGGGGCAAGGTGTTTGTGTTTGCAGTGTTGTTTGTTGGCAGTTGCGTGTTGAAAATAAGCACATGCCATGCTAAATGTTGTGCAACTAGCATTTTTTATTCCAGCTGCGGCATGACATGTGCTTCATAAGTAGGGCGGTTCGTGCATTTCTAGCCCACCAATTAGCGTAAAGGCAAGTACACTTCGGTTTTCAATTTCTCGGCAGGCGTTCGCCTTGGGTCGTTCAGATACTTTGCAAAGATGGGTTCGTCCCTAAGTTCATGTTCGCTATTCACAAGCCACCGCATGGCCTCATCGTACACGGCGGCGAGGTTTTCGTAAGAGCCTTGATAGGCAAACATGGCATATTTCCCACCGGCTAGCGTCTTGCAGCTCACCTCATCTTGTGGCTTTGCCGCTTTATGAATGGCAAGGCACACATCTGAACGTTGCTGGTTGGCTTCGGTTATCTTGGGATCGTCGTAAGATAAACAAAGCGTTTCAATGCCTTTTGTAAATAGTTTCTGTTCTTTTACCACCTGCCACAGTTGTTGGAAAGCGTCGTTGTAGCTTAACGAGCTGTAATCGCCCGTCAATGCCACGTAGATAAGGCTTTTTTCTTCCAGTGTTACTAACTTTGGCTCTTTGAGTGCCAAATGTTCATTAATGGTTTCTCTTCTCATAATAAAAATGCTTTTATCTGTTCTATATTGGGTTGGTGTGATGCCATATTGGTTTCTGAATGCTTTTGAAAGCGAAGCAGGCGTTTCGTAGCCGATGTTATAGGCAATTTCCTCAACCGTAAGCTGGGAGTTGCGAAGCAGTTGGGCTGCTGTTTCCACCCTTAGCCGAGTGATAAAGGTGATGGGTGGCTCCCCCTTGATGGCTTTGAAGATGCGGCAGAAATGAAAACTCGACAAGTTGGCAACGCTAGCCAGCGTCTTCACATCGATGGTTTCGCCGAGATGTCCGGCAATGTATTGGCTTGCTTTATTAACACTTTGTATGTAAGCGTTTCGAGTGATTGGTTTCATACATGCGAGTGGTTTTATTCTGATGGCAAAGTTACGATGGTTTTGGTTTACTTGCTTTTCCTGTCTTGCTCATTTGCAGGGATAATGCGATTTATTGCAACCGTCTTTAGTGAATGTCTCAAACGCACGAACGCCCGATTGCTTTCTTGCAATCGGGCGTTCATGCGTTGTTTTAGCTTTCTTTTCGCCTTTATCTCTGGTATTTAAAGCGTTTGATGCTCTTTTTGGGTGTCTTTTCAAACTCTTCGGCGTAGATTTCAATGCTCGATAGCTTGCTGTAGGCCGGCAAGATGGCATTGAGCTGTTGGCGATTTTGCTCCATCAGGTTGGCCAAGTCGTCGTTGTTAAGGCCGAGGTTCTTGGCTTCGTCAAAGTCGGGGAACACCAATCCCACAAGCTTATCGCCGTCTTGTATCACCACGCTCTCTGTAACCATCGTCATCGAGTTGAGCTTGTCTTCAATCTCTTCGGGGTAAATGTTTTGTCCGTTAGAGCCCAGCAACATGTTTTTGGAGCGGCCTTTGATGAAGACATTCCCTTCCTCGTCCATCAAGCCGAGGTCGCCCGTGTGATACCAGCCTTCCTCATCCAGTGCTTCGCGTGTGGCTTCCTCGTTCTTAAAGTAGCCCAACATCACGTTCATACCCCTTGCCAATATTTCTCCGGGTATGTTTTGCGGGTCGTTACTGTCTATTTTCACCTCCATGTGCACCACGGCCTTGCCGCACGATGTGGGAACAAAGTCTTTGTAGTCTGCATAAGTGATGATGGGTGCGCACTCGGTTGCGCCATATCCCACGGTGAATGGCAGGCCAATGCGTGTGAGGAAAGCCTCCACTTCGCGGTTGAAAGCCGCTCCGCCGATGATAATTTCGTAAAACTGTCCGCCGAAAGCGGCTGCAACCTGTTCTTTAATCTTTTGGTTTATCTTCTTGTTTATCACCGGCATGTTGAGCAACAGGCGCATCTTGTTGTTTTGTATCTTCGGGAAGACGCGTTTGCGGATAATCTTTTCGATGACCAGCGGCACGGCGATAATCACCTTCGGCTTAATTTCGGTGAATGCTTGTGCGATGATGGCCGGGCTTGGAATGCGGCTTAGGTAGAAGATGTGGCATCCGCAGCAGAACTCGAAGATAAATTCGAAAGCCATTCCGTACATGTGGGCCATGGGTAGGATGCTGATGATGTGGCTTCCTGGCGAAACATGCGGTCCAAGCACGCCAACGGCGAAGTCTAAGTTGCTCCACAAGGCGCGATAGGGTATCATAACGCCCTTGGAGAAGCCCGTTGTGCCGCTGGTATAATTGATGAGTGCCAGCTCGTTGGGGTCTTGTTCGATGTAATAGCTCACATGTTCCTTGCGGAAATACTTTGGATATTTCTTTCCGAAAATCTCATTGAGGTGTTCGCGTGCGTAAGTAAGCCTGTCGGTGCGCGAAAGCACCAGCGAGTAGTCGGGAATATAGATGATGCCCTCGAGCGCAGGCATCTTCGTTGCGTCTATTGTGGTTGCCACCACGTCGCCAACGAAGAGCAGTTTGGCTTCCGAGTGGTTAACGATGTTGTGCATTTGGTCGGCAGTGAACTCGTGTAGCACGGGCACGGCCACAGCTCCATAGGTCAGTGTGGCCAAGAAGGCCACCGCCCAATTGGCACTGTTTCGCCCTGCAAGGGCAATTTTGTCGCCCTTTACAACGCCGCTGTTTTCGAAAAGGATGTGCAACTTCTCTATTTTGCGCGCCACGTCATGGTATTGCAGCGTCTGCCCCTTGAAATCGGTCAGTGCATCAAGGTCCCAATGGTCGATGATGCTCTTCTGAACGCAGGCATTAAAGCTAGGTATCTGTTCCATTTTAGTATGCTTTTTAACGTTATACTTTATTTTGTGCGAACCGTTAAATCCCTATCGGCTGGTTCTAAAAATTCCACGCAAGAGTTCATTTCCTTTTTATTATTTAGCTCTTTGCTGTCTTTTTGCTTTTATCTGGCATCTTTCGCTTACTCTTTTAGTCGCATAGTCCACTATGCTCCTTCAATCGTAAACGAAATCTGCTCGGCTAAAAGCTAAAAATACAGCAAAGGCAATTTTTAGAACCAGCCTATCGTCAATATAGATGTTTCGTGTTTCCTGCCATTTTGTAGCGACGTTTCCTTACACATTTTGGTAAAGGTAGCGTTTGATGCTGCGCTTGGGTGTCTTCTCGAATTCGGAATCGTGCAGCTTGATGGCTGAAAGTTTGCAGTAAGAGGGCAGGATGGTGTTCAGTTCGTGTCGGTTTTGCTCCATGATGCCTTCCAACTCTTCGGTCGAGAGGTCTAGAGATGTCACTTCTTCCATCTCGGGGAACACCAGCCCCACCAGTTTGTCGCCCTTTTGCACCACCAGACTTTCGTTTACCAGAGCCATCGAGTTGAGCTTGTCTTCTATTTCTTCGGGGAAAACGTTTTGTCCGTTTGGCCCGAGCAGCATGTTCTTGATGCGTCCGCGTATATAGATGTGTCCGTCGGGTGTCATTGTAGCCAAGTCGCCCGTGTGGTACCATCCTTCATTGTCCAACACCTGCTTCGTTGCTTCCTCGTTCTTGTAATAGCCCTGCATCACATTTATGCCGCGAGCGATTATTTCGCCGGGAATGTTCAGTGGGTCGTTACTGGCAATTTTCACTTCAATGTGTCGGACGGGCATTCCGCACGAACTGGGCGCAAACTTGCTTTGGTCGGTGAAGGTTATTACGGGTGCGGTCTCGGTTGTGCCGTAAACAACGGTGATGGGAAAGCCGATGTCTGTCAGGAAGTCTTCTATTTCCTTGTTCAGACTTGCGCCGCCCACAATCACTTCGTAGACATTGCCGCCGAAGAGGTCGCGAACCATCTGGCAAAGGCTGCTTTTAACCTTCTTACCTATCACGGGCATGCTCGAGAGCAGCTTGATGCGGCTGTTCTGCACCTGCGGAAAAATCTTCTTCCGTATGATTTTGTCTACCATAAGCGGCACTGCCGACACGATGGCGGGCTTTATTTTGGC
>CAJPTO010000215.1 GCA_905373605.1 uncultured Prevotella sp. | reverse complement strand
ATTGTCCCCATGGGATGATGACTTGTCGCTAATCTTATTCTTCAATATCCGCCAACAGGAAATTATTTAATATTGTCGGGAACGTCCCGATCAATTAAACATTTTTATAACATGACAGATCCAATAGCAGATTATCTGACTAGATTGCGGAACGCCATCATGGCGCATCATCGCGTTGTTGAAGTTCCTGCGTCTAACTTGAAGAAAGAGATCACTAAGATCCTCTTCGAGAAGGGATACATTCTGAACTACAAGTTCGTTGAAGATGGTCCCCAGGGTTCAATCAAGGTCGCACTGAAGTACAATCCTTCAACAAAGCAGAGTGCTATCAAGAGTTTGAAGCGCGTGTCTACACCAGGTCTCCGAAAGTACACCGGTTACAAGGACATGCCGAGAGTAATTAACGGATTAGGTATCGCAATCTTATCTACATCCCAAGGTGTAATGACTAACAAAGAGGCTGCCAACCTGAAGATTGGTGGTGAGGTGCTTTGTTACGTTTATTAATAAGGAGGGTACAAGTATGTCAAGAATAGGTAAATTGCCAATCAGCATCCCCACGGGTGTTACCGTTACTCAGGCCAATGGTGTTGTTACCGTTAAGGGTCCCAAGGGCGAAATGTCGCAACATGTAGACGCTTCCATCAAGGTGAACATTGCCGACGGTCAGATTGTCTTCGAAGTAGATGAAAACAGCCCCGTAAACATTAAGCAGAAGCAAGCATTCCATGGTTTGTACCGTTCGTTGGTCAACAACATGGTTGTTGGCGTAAGCGAAGGCTACAAGAAGGTGTTGGAACTTGTCGGCGTGGGTTATCGCGTATCCAACCAAGGCAACCTCATCGAGTTTTCTTTGGGTTACACGCACCCCATCTTCATTCAGCTCCCAGCTGAGGTGAAGGTTGAGTCCAAGTCGGAAAGAAACCAAAATCCCGTTCTTATCTTGGAGTCTTGCGACAAGCAGCTGCTGGGTCTCATCTGCGCAAAAATTCGTTCTTTCCGCAAGCCTGAGCCTTATAAGGGTAAAGGTATCTTGTTCAAGGGTGAGGTTATTCGTAGGAAGTCTGGTAAGACCGCTTCAGCTAAGTAACTTTAAATTCAGACAATTATGACAACAAAGAAAGTAGAAAGACGAATTAAGATCAAATATAGAATTCGCAAGAGCGTGAATGGCACTGCCGAGCGTCCTCGCATGAGCGTGTTCCGTTCGAACAAGCAGATTTACGTTCAGATTATCAACGACCTCACTGGTACCACCCTCGCTTCAGCTTCTTCGCTCGGCATGGAGGCCATGCCTAAGAAAGAACAGGCACAGAAGGTTGGCGAGCTCGTTGCCCAGAAGGCACAAGCTGCTGGTATCACCGCCGTTGTTTTCGACCGTAACGGCTACCTCTATCACGGCCGTGTGAAAGAATTGGCTGATGCAGCCCGCAAAGGTGGACTTAATTTTTAAACGATTATGGCAATGAATAAAGTAAGAGTGAATAGTGACGCAGAATTGAAAGACCGCTTGGTTGCCATCAACCGTGTTACCAAGGTGACAAAGGGTGGTCGTACCTTTACGTTCGCTGCTATTGTCGTTGTGGGTGATGGCAATGGCGTTATCGGCTACGGCCTGGGTAAGGCCGGAGAAGTGACAACAGCTATCGCCAAGGGCGTTGAGTCTGCAAAGAAAAACTTGGTTAAGGTTCCCGTACTCAAAGGCACCGTGCCCCACGAGGTTGAAACTTCGTTCGGCGGTGCGCAAGTGTTGCTCAAGCCTGCTGCTGCCGGTACCGGTCTGAAGGCTGGTGGTGCTATGCGTGCAGTGCTCGAGAGCTGTGGCATCACCGACGTGATTGCTAAGTCGAAGGGTTCTTCCAACCCCCACAACCTGGTGAAGGCCACCATCGAGGCACTTAGCCAGATGCGCGATGCCTATGCCATCGCCGGTGTTCGTGGTATCAGCATGGACAGAGTTTTTAACGGATAAAGGAGCATCATAACATGGCAACGATTAAAATCAAACAAGTAAAGAGTAAGATTGGTTACCCCATCGACCAGAAGCGCACGCTCCAGTGTCTGGGACTTCGCAAGATTTCTCAGGTTGTTGAAGTGGAAGACACTCCCAGCATCCGCGGTATGATTAGAAAGGTTCACCATCTGGTAACCGTAGTTGAATAACAAACTTAGTCAAATTAGCACATTTATGAAATTACATAATTTGAAACCGGCTGCTGGCTCCACTCATTCACGTCGTCGTATCGGTCGCGGCCCAGGTTCTGGCTTGGGCGGTACCTCTACCCGTGGACACAAGGGTGCCAAGGCCCGCTCTGGTTATAAGAGGAAGATTGGTTTTGAAGGTGGACAGATGCCGCTGCAACGCCGCGTGCCGAAGTCGGGCTTCAAGAACATCAACCACAAGGAGTATTTCCCCGTTAACCTCTCAACTCTTCAGAAACTTGCTGATGAGAAGGGACTGACCAAGATTGGTGTTGCCGAGCTTAAGGAAGCTGGCTTGTTCAATGGCAAGCAGCTTGTGAAGGTTCTGGGCAACGGCGAAGTGAAGGTCGCCCTCAACGTTGAAGCTAACGCATTCTCCAAATCTGCCGAAGAGGCCATCAAGGCAGTAGGAGGTAACACTACTTTAATCTAAGACAATGAAAAAGTTTATCGAGGCACTAAAGAACTGTTGGAAAGTTGAGGACCTGCGCCAGCGTCTCCTCATCACCATTTTATTTGTAGCTATTTATCGTTTTGGATCGTATGTAGTACTTCCAGGTATCAACCCGTCCCAGCTCGACACACTACAAAAGCAGACCTCTGGTGGCTTGATGTCGCTTTTGGATATGTTTTCCGGTGGTGCATTCTCCAACGCCTCTATCTTCGCGTTGGGTATCATGCCTTACATCTCTGCCTCCATCGTGATGCAACTCCTGGCCGTGGCTGTGCCATATTTCCAGAAGATGCAGCGAGAAGGCGAGAGCGGACGGAAGAAAATAAACTGGTATACGCGTGCTCTGACAGTGGTTATCCTGCTGTTTCAGGCACCGTCTTACCTCATCAACCTCAAGATGCAGGCCGAGGGTGCCTTGGCTTCTGGCATCTCGTGGTCGGTGTTTATGATTCCTGCCACCATCATACTTGCCGCCGGTAGTATGTTCGTCCTATGGTTGGGCGAGCGTATCACCGACAAGGGAGTTGGAAACGGTATCTCATTGATCATCATGATTGGCATCATCGCCCGTTTGCCCGAGGCGTTCTTCCAAGAGTTTGGCTCGCGTTTCGAGGCCATTCAGGGTGGTGGCATTGTCATGTTCATTGTCGAGATACTCATCCTCTACGCCGTTGTTTGTGCCGCCATCCTCTTGGTGCAAGGCACACGCAAGATACCCGTGCAATATGCCAAGCGCGTTGTTGGCAATAAGCAATACGGCGGAGCGCGCCAATACGTTCCCCTGAAGCTTTTCGCCGCAAACGTTATGCCTATCATCTTTGCACAGGCGTTGATGTTCATCCCCTTGGCTATCGTGAGATACCAATCCGAAAATGCAAGTTATGTGGTACAGTCGCTGATGGACAACCGCTCGTTGCTGTATAACATCATCTATGTAACGCTCATCATCGCGTTCACCTATTTCTATACGGCAATCACGCTCAATCCTGTTCAGATGGCTGAAGACATGAAGCGCAACAACGGTTTCATTCCTGGCATTAAGCCTGGTAAGGATACGGCCGACTACATCGACACGGTGATGTCGCGCCTAACTCTTCCTGGTTCCTTGTTCATCGCGTTCATCGCCGTGATGCCTGCATTGGCTGGGTTGCTCAATGTGCAACAGGGTTTCTCGCAGTTCTTCGGTGGCACTTCGCTGCTCATCCTTGTGGGTGTGGTTATCGACACCTTGCAACAGATTGAGAGCTATCTCATGATGCGCCACTACGATGGATTGCTCAACTCGGGTCACACGCGCAACGCCGCTGCTGGCGTGGCTTCGGCTTATTGATTTGCCTTTCAACTCTAAGGATGAAGGTTTATCTCAAGACTGAAGATGAAATCGAGCTGATGCGCCATGCCAACCAACTGGTTGGAAAAACATTGGCAGAATTGGCTAAACATATTGTTCCGGGCGTTACGACCCTCCAATTGGACCGTATTGCAGACGAGTTCATACGCGATCATGGGGCAATACCCACGTTCAAGAACTTTCCCAATCCTTTTGGAGGGCCGTTCCCCGCGAGCATTTGCACCTCGGTAAACGAGGTTGTGGTACACGGCGTGCCCAGCGACAAGGTGGTTCTCAAAGACGGAGATATTATTTCCGTTGATTGTGGCACACTTCTTGCTGGGTATAATGGTGACGGCTGTTACACGTTTTGTGTCGGAGAAGTGGCACAAAATGTCAGAGATTTCCTCAATGTGACACGTAAGTCGCTGTATCTTGCCATCGAGGCTGCCACTGCTGGCAGTCACCTTGGCGACATTGGCCATGCTGTGCAGTCTTTTTGTGAGGCCCACGGCTATGGCGTTGTGCGCGAACTCACCGGTCATGGCATTGGCCGCGAGATGCACGAAGAGCCTAAAGTACCCAACTATGGCAAGCCTGGCAGTGGCATCATGCTCAAGGAGGGCATGTGCATTGCCATCGAACCAATGGTGACAATGGGCGATCGCCGCATAGGGCTGTTACCCGACAAGTGGTCTATACGCACCCTTGACGGCAGTTGGGCCGCTCATTACGAGCATACCATTGCCATACGCAAGGGGAAGGCCGAGATTTTATCTTCATTCGAAGACATAGAGCACGCATCCTAAAGCCATGCACGCGGCATTGGCACGGGGCCTTGCTCTGAAAGTAACGAGAACAAAACTTACAGAAAAAGAAAAGAGTTAATTTTTTATGGCAAAACAATCTGCTATTGAGCAAGATGGAACGATTGTAGAAGCATTGTCTAATGCGATGTTTCGGGTGGAGCTTGAGAATGGATGTCCCATTACGGCCCACATATCCGGCAAGATGAGAATGCACTACATCAAGATACTACCCGGTGATAAGGTGAAAGTGGAAATGAGCCCCTACGACCTTACCAAGGGTAGAATTGTGTTTAGATACAAATAATTCAATTAAGAATATGAAGACAAGAGCATCGTTGAAGAAACGTACACCCGAGTGCAAGATTGTTCGTCGCAAGGGTCGCTTGTTCGTTATCAACAAGAAGAACCCCAAGTACAAGACACGTCAGGGTTAAACATTAATCATTATCAAAACATTTATCATTAACAAATGGCAATAAGAATTGTTGGAGTAGATTTGCCCCAAAACAAGCGTGGCGAAATCGCATTGACCTATATCTATGGTATCGGTCGAAGTAGTTCAG
>CAJPTO010000214.1 GCA_905373605.1 uncultured Prevotella sp. | reverse complement strand
AATTTATGCTTATTTTGAAGAATATCGTAAACCTCAACAGGGGAAAAATCGTCCTCTATTTTGTTTTAAAGCTTTTTTAAAGGAAAGTGACATACAATTTTTGAAGACTTTTCCTAGTAGTCATCCTGATATTGCAGATTTTTTTCAACGGCCTGAAGATTTGATTTTCAATCCTCGTTGTAAGCTCATACCGCAGTTAGATCATATTATAAATGATAATCTAAATCGTTTTCCTAGCCATATCCAATCATTGGATCCAGCTGAAATCCGTCGCCGATTGGATGGTGCAATAGAAGAGGTAAAAAAAAGAGTGAAAACTAATTATAAATTGGCTGTACCTCAGTTTTATAATAATCGTATTCAGCTATTGTTGCCGTTGAATCTTACACCAGGCTCTCCAAATCCCGATTTAGCATTAGCTATTCATAAGATTTGTCCAGATACGTATACAGCTCGAACATGTCTTACATTGAAGATGGCATATAACAATGCTCGTTTGATAGTAAAACCTCAAAGTGCTTGGCTAAAACCATAGATTGAAGATTTTGAGAGTGCAACTTGCACTCTCTTTTTACACGAGTAAGTCCAAATATTGCATTTGTAGTTAAAGCCTAACAACACAGATGCCAATTCGCAATCTCTTAATGGCTAATATTTTTCGATTCTTTGGTAAGAAACACATTTACTAAAAACATTGGATTAACCCCACGAAGTGAGGCGCTGTTCTTTATATAATGTGTGTGATGGGGAGTTCTAATTCGCCTGCACCAATCATGGCATTGAAGAGCATGATGCGTTGGAACGAGGCTAGGGAAGCGGGTGTTAGCTGGGCTTCGGCTATCTCACCGCGCTGCAAAAGCCATTGGCGCATGGTGCCACGGAGCAGTGGTTGGGCAGGAGTGAGCCAGCGTTGGCCGTCGAAGAAAGCCACGTTGGTGAAGGATGTGTCGGTAATCAATCCGCGTTTCACGATGAGCACCTCGTCGCAACCATCACGAAGAGCCTGCAAGCGGTTCAGTTCGCTGCGGTCGGTGCTTTTAAATGTGTAGTTGATGGCGTTGTCTTCCACCAGTCGAAGTCGCTCAATGTTGCGGCGTTTGTATGTTTCGAACGTTGTTTCGCGCACACCATCCACATCATAAACCACCCTTGCCTTGATGCGTCCTTCGCTTATTGGCGCGCCATCGAGCCACTTTTGCAGGCCGATGGGTGCAACATGCGGGGCGAAATGCATGCGCGTGGCGTTCATTCGTGCCTCGTGCAGGGGCAGGTTCATGGCACGTCCGCCCTCAATCCTTATTGTTTCTACAAATTGGTGCATACACTTTTTCAATCACTTCGTGGTATTCGTCCTTCCAATTGCTCTTCGCCGTGATGCCGCCGCCAGCCTTAAACCACAGCTTTTCGCCGCACTTGTCGATGAACCTAATCATCACTGCGCTGTCCATTTCGCCGTTATCCCATCGCCCCATCACGCCCGTATAGAAGTCGCGGCGATAGGTTTCGGCTTCGGAGATAATCTCAACGGTTTTCTTTTTGGGCGCACCGGTAATCGAACCGGCAGGCAATTGCGAGAAGATAACATCGCCTGGGCGGTGCGTTAATTCGGGTTTAAGTAGGCCTTTTATCTCCGAACTGGTTTGCAAAAGCGGCCCTCGGTGGGTGTTCAGCCGTTCAACATAGCGGTAACGCTCCACGCGAACGTTGCTAGCCACCATGCTTAGGTCGTTTCTTATCAAGTCAACGATGGTGGCATGCTCGGCCGCTTCTTTCTCATTGGCAAGTAATTGCTCGGCCGATTGCGGCGAAACGTCTTCGGCAGTGCCTTTCATGGGGTACGAACTAATCTCGCCTTGCGAAACCTTTACGAACGATTCGGGCGAGAAACACACCAGCTTGTCTTTCATCCAAAGGCGATAACGCGCCTCGGCCGCATTGTATATGTCGAGCAACGAGAGGTTTGTTTCCAGCCCAACACGGCAGGTAAGGTTGGCCAGATAGCTGTTTCCTGCCAGCATTTCGTTGCGTACGATGTTGAAACTGCGCTGATATTCGGCCTCTGTGGGTGGCTCAATGCGCCATTCGATGTCCTTATTATAAGGACAAGTGGGGAGCGTGGCGTTGCCTTTCCCGTTGAAACAATAGCGCAACTCGTTGGCATCCACCTCGTTTTCGGGCGCAACCACGGCACGGTTGCCCTCATAGTCTATCACGAAAAGAAAGGGAATGCCCTCGGCTGCCAATTGGTTCATGCGCTGAAGAGCCGCTTCCCGATTGTAAAACTTCATTTTTCTGCTTTGCGTTTTTGGTGGTGTAAAAGTACGAATAAAATGTGAAATGCCGAAATGCAACCCTTTTATTCGGTGTTACAATTTATTTTTTTATTACCTTTGCATCAGCAGAACGGCATTTGCCATGTTGCCTTTTCGGGACAATGGCCTTGCCAACACAAACATACGGTATGCATACAAGAGAAGAAAAGATGGAGGCCTTTGGGCGATTGCTCGATGTGCTGGACGATTTGAGGGAGAAATGCCCGTGGGACAAGAAGCAAACCTTCGAGAGCCTGCGGCCAAACACCATAGAAGAAACCTACGAACTGTGCGACGCACTGGCTAAGAACGACATGAAGAATGTGTGTAAAGAACTGGGCGACGTGCTGATGCACACCATGTTTTACGCCCGTATTGGCAGTGAACAGGGGGCGTTCGACATGGCAGACGTTTGTAATCAGGAGGCCGACAAGCTGATTTTCAGACATCCGCACATCTATGGCTATGTACAAGCCAACGATGAAACGCAGGTGTTGAAGAACTGGGAGCAGCTGAAGCTGAAAGAAAAGGACGGCAACGAAACGGTGCTTTCGGGCGTACCCGATGCACTGCCGAGCGTGATAAAGGCTTATCGCGTGCAGGATAAGGCGCGAAACGTGGGATTTGACTGGAAAAATAAGGACGATGTTTGGACCAAAGTGCGCGAAGAACTGGACGAGCTGGAGGCCGAACTGAAACGCGAAGACAAGGAGAAAAGCACCGAAGAACTGGGCGATTTTCTCTTTAGCGTGATAAATGCGGCAAGGCTTTACCACCTCAATCCCGACAACGCCTTGGAGAAAACCAACCAAAAGTTCATCAGAAGGTTCAATTATGTGGAGCAACATTCCATCAAAGTGGGTAAGCCGCTCACGGAGATGACGCTCGAAGAGATGGATAAACTGTGGAATGAAGCTAAGCGGGAAGAGGGTTTTTAAGTTTTTGAGCTTATAAGTTTCTAGGTTTGTGAGTTTTAACGCGTGGGAAATAGCAGGCAAAGAATTAGTTGGCAAATGGACATGTTGACAAGCTAACAAGGCTTATATTAGTTGACAGATTAACTGGTTGACAAGTAAACAAGGCTGTTTGCCTGCGAGCTGCAAAGCTATTGCCTTAACTCCTCAACTCCATAACTCCTTAACTCCTCAAAAAAAGAACTCCTTAACTCCTCAAAATAATTCAGTAACTCATAACCTCATAACTAAAAATACAACCTATGTATAAGAGAATGACACCCATATTGTTGGCCTTCATGGCCATTTTGCTTGTCGTAGCTTGCCACGACAAGAAAAAAAGCGACAATCAGCAGACACTTGCAGGCATGGAAGAAAGCAAAGGCGACACAACTGTCTATGGTGTGTGCGGCGATAACACGGCCATGCACACCCTGGAACTGATAACGGCACAGGGCGACACGCTGAACTACCTCTTCGACATGGAGGATGGAGTGACCGTTAAAGGCGGATTGCTCGCTGGCGACAAACTCGCAGTGGTGGGATATAAGAATGCTGATGGTGAAAACGAAGCCACGCAGGTGCTCAACCTCACAACGCTGATGGGCAAATGGCGCAGCATCGACAAGCAATTCCAGCTGATGGAAGATGGCACGGTGCTGTCGGCGGTGAAGGAAGAAACGCAACCTTGGACGTCGTGGAAGGTGTATAACGGGCAACTTCTGCTCAACAAAGACACATTTACCGTAAACTCCTTGGGTGCCGACTCGCTCTACCTGGAGAACAAACACGGCATTTTTACCTTCACTCGCCCAAAATAACGCTCTTGGAACCTTTTAAAGTACACATCCTGGGCTGTGGCAGCGCGTTGCCGACATTGAAACACAACGCCACATCGCAGGTGGTGGATGTGCGTGGAAAGCTCTTTATGATTGATTGCGGCGAGGGAACGCAGGTTCAATTGAGGCGATCGCGCATACGCTTCACCAAGATTGGGGCGGTGTTCATCTCGCATTTGCATGGCGACCACTGTTTCGGACTCATTGGAATGATTTCCACTTTCGGACTGCTTGGTCGCACTGCGGCCTTGCATGTCTATGCTCCGGCCGAACTGGGGCCAATGCTTCGCATGCAGTTAGACTTCTTTTGCAGCGGCATTGAGTTTGAAGTGGTGTTCCATGCCGTTGACACAACCGTGCAACAAGTGATATACCAGGACAAGAGCCTTACCGTTGAGAGCATCCCCTTGGAGCATCGCATCGCCTGTTGTGGCTTCCTTTTCCGCGAAAAGGGGCTGCTTCCGCACATCCGTCGCGACATGATCGACTTTTATCACATCCCAATTAGCCAGATAAACAACATCAAGTTGGGGGCAGATTGGGTGGATGATGAAGGTCGAACGGTGCCTAATGCCCGATTGGTTACGCCTGCCGACCCTGCTCGCGCCTACGCTTATTGCAGCGACACGCGCTACATGCCGCAGTTGCATGAGGCGGTGCAGGGCGTGAACACCCTCTATCATGAGGCCACTTACGACCGGTTGATGGCTTCGCGAGCACGACTTTACTACCACAGCACGGCCGAAGAGGCGGCGAAAGTGGCACGGGATGCTGGAGTGGGGAAGCTTGTTTTGGGGCATTACAGCGCGCGTTACGAGGCCGAAAACGTGCTCATCGATGAGGCTAAGGCCATCTTTCCTAACACCATCCTCGCACAAGAGGGATTGGAGATTGATGTTTAATACAAGAGAAGCAAATGGGTTGACGAGTTAACAAGGGGATGATTTGGCGAGTTAACAAGTTGACTAGTTGACAAGTTTGCGAGTTTACGAGTTGACAAGTTATAGTCAAAAGGAATTGGTTTTGGAATACACTTACACATCTTGATGCATCATTAGACTCACGCAGAGGCGCAGAGGACACGGAGATTAGCCCCATCACAGCTTAAAGTATAAGATGCAACGCTTAGAGAACGCGGAGGGAGAGAGTACATCTTCCCTTTGGAAACAAAGAAATGAAAGTTTTCCTCAATCCATAAGCCTTGTTAACTTGCCAGCTCGTTAACTTGTCAACTAACAAACCAAGGTGTTTTTTC
>CAJPTO010000213.1 GCA_905373605.1 uncultured Prevotella sp. | reverse complement strand
TACAAGGGTGTTGCCTGTTGACAAGTTCAGCTGTTGACGAGTTTACAAGGGTGTTTTCCACCCTTCTAACCCATAAATGCCTCCCTGTTTGGGCAAAGCTGCCAACGCTTACGCTTTCCTCTTTGTGGTTTAATTTTCTTTTTCCACAATCTCTTTAGCCAGTGCCAAGTGGTTCTTGCTACCTGTAGACTCGGCATCGTAAAGGATAACAGGCAAGCCATGACTTGGGCTTTCGCTCAGTTTGACGTTGCGTTGTATCACCGTTTTGAACACCAGCTCTTGGAAATGTCGTTTCACCTCGTCGTATATTTGGTTGGCAAGGCGCAGTCGGCTGTCGTACATCGTGAGCAAGAAGCCCTCAATTTCCAGTTTCGGATTGAGTTTGCTCTTGATGATTTTGATGGTGTTGAGCAACTTGCTGATGCCTTCAAGTGCGAAATACTCGCATTGAACGGGGATGATAACCGAGTCGGCCGCTGTTAAGGCGTTAACGGTGATGAGCCCCAAGGAAGGCGAACAGTCGATAAGAATGTAGTCATAGTCAGCCTTGATGCCGTCGAGCAATGTTTTAAATACGCGTTCACGGTTTTCGATGTTGAGCAATTCGATTTCTGCTCCCACAAGGTTGATATGGCTAGGGATGATGTCCAGGCCGTCTATGTCTGTGGTATAGATGGCTTCGCGCACGTCGGCGTGGTCGATGATGCACTCGTAAAGCGAGCATTCCACATCATTAAGGTCCACTCCAAGTCCGCTTGACGAGTTTGCTTGCGGGTCGGCGTCAACCACCAGCACGCTTTTTTCCAATGTAGCCAACGAGGCAGCGAGATTAATTGTTGTGGTTGTCTTCCCCACGCCGCCCTTTTGATTGGCTAATGCAATGATTTTTCCCATAACCTTTTTTTCCTGGTTGTTTTTTTTAATAGAATGCAAAGATACATATTTTACATGAAAAAGCACTATATTAAAGGTTTTTTCGTACTTTTGCATGTAAATATTCGGGTAATATCATCGTTGATGGGGCGCATCGTGCAAACATCTACATGTAATCAGTGTGGGTTTGCTGCTTTTTTTCGGAAGTAGAATGGGAGCCAATGAGCTTGATGCCCACATTTGTAGGTTGCTGCTTTTTTAGTTAGGTGAATGTCTTGCGAAAGTGCCTGGATAACATTTAAAGAAAACAAGGAGAAAGATGGAAGTTAAAAAACCGCTTATATTAGTGTCTAACGACGATGGCTATCATGCCAAAGGTATGCGAACGTTGGTGGGAATGCTCACCGACTTTGCAGATGTTGTGGTTTGTGCTCCCGATGCTGGCCGTTCTGGTTTTGCCGGAGCGTTCTCGGTGGCGAAACCTCTGCTGCTAAAAAGGCGAAAGGATGTTGCTGGCGCGCCGGTGTGGTCGAGCAATGGCACGCCCGTAGACTGTGTGAAGCTTGCTTTTAGCGAGTTGTTTGTTGAGCGTCAGCCCGTTCTTATCATCGGTGGCATCAATCATGGTGATAATGCTGCTGTGAACGTGCATTATTCTGGTACGATGGGTGTGGTTATTGAGGGATGTTTAAAGGGTTTTCCTTCGGTTGGTTTCTCGTTGCGAGACCCTGATGAAGATGCTGATTTCGAGCCACTTCGCCCTTATGTGCGAAGTATTGTGCAACGTGTGTTGGCCGAAGGGCTGCCCAAAGGTGTGTGCTTGAACGTTAATTTCCCTCGTGCGAAGACCTTTAAGGGTGTAAAGGTGTGCCGAATGAACAAGGGAACGTGGGTGAACGAGTGTGAAAAGCGCACGCATCCACATGGTTACGACTATTTTTGGATGGCGGGACATTTCCAAAGCGATGAACCTGATGCGCAAGATACCGACCATTGGGCTTTGAACAATGGCTATGTGGCCATCGTTCCCACACGCATTGACGTGACGTGTTACGATTCGTTGAAGCGAATGAAGGAGTGGGAGGAAATTGGAATAGGTAGTAAGGAGTAAGTAGTAGGTAGTAAGGAGTAAGTAGAAAGTAAGTAGTAGGTAGAAAGGAGTAAGAAGTAAGTAGTAAGGAATGGGTAGTAAGTAATAAGGAATAGGTAGTAAGGAGTAAGTAGTTAAGTAGTTAAGCCAAATGTCAGGCTGTTGTGTTCACCTCGCTTGGTAAACTATCAAAAGACTTAGCCATCTTTTCAACTCTTCACCTTTTCACCTTTAAACGGCGTCAGCCATCTTTTCACCTTTTCACTTTTTCACCTTTTCACCTTTAGAAGTTATGCGATATTATCTTATTGTTGGCGAGGCCTCTGGCGATTTGCACGCTTCGCACCTCATGCGTTCTTTGCAGCGCATGGATACAGAGGCCGAGTTTAGGTTCTTTGGCGGCGACTTGATGGCAGCCGTGGGAGGAACGCGCGTGAAACACTATAAAGAATTGGCCTACATGGGCTTCATTCCCGTGTTGCTGCACCTGCGTACCATCTTCCGCAACATGGCCTTGTGCAAGAAAGACATTGTGGCGTGGGCACCTGACGTGGTTATCCTGGTGGATTATCCAGGGTTTAATCTTGACATCGCGCGCTTTCTGAAGTCGAAGACAAGCATACCCGTGTATTATTACATTTCGCCAAAGATATGGGCATGGAAAGAGTATCGCATCAAGAACATCAAACGCGATGTGGATGAGCTGTTCTCCATCCTACCTTTTGAAGTTGATTTTTTTGAAAAGAAACACCATTATCCCATCCATTACGTGGGAAACCCCACTGCCGATGAGGTTCGCAGTTTTCTTTCTAGCTACCATGAGAGCCGCGAGCAGTTTTGTAAGGCAAATGCATTGCAGCCCGACAAACCCATCCTCGCACTTTTGGCAGGCAGCAGGCAGCAAGAGATAAAAGACAACCTTCCTGCCATGATGCAAGTTGCGGCGCGTTTCCCACAATATCAAGCCGTGCTGGCTGGTGCTCCAGCCATTTCCGATGCCTATTACGACGATTTTCTAAGTGGTTCGCAAGTGCAGTTGGTGAAAAGCCAAACCTATCCGCTGCTGGCTCATGCCACGGCCGCGCTTGTCACAAGCGGAACGGCAACGCTCGAGACGGCTTTGTTTGATGTTCCGCAGGTGGTTTGCTACAAAACCCCTGTCCCGCGCCTCATCCGCTTTGCCTTCAACCACATCATTAAGGTGAAATTCATTTCGCTTGTCAACCTCATTATGGATAAGGAGGTGGTTAGCGAGTTGTTTGCCGACCGCTTTACTGTGGACAACATTGCCCAATGCCTGTCCACATTGTTGCCTGGTGGCGAAGCCCGCCAAGCCATGCTCAACGATTACGAACTTTTGCGGCAAGCCTTGGGCAGCGATGTCGCACCCGACAACGCTGCAAAGCTGATGATTGGTTTGCTGAAAGGTGAGGGGTGATGGTGAGCAACTGTGACTACGGCGCAACTAATTGTAACGAACGACATGGTTTCATGTCCAATCATTTTTTGCTCTTGAAAAAACATAGTCTTTGAAAAACGGGGCATTTGCAACCTTTTTGTTGAACTACCACTGACATACAATTCCCTACAGGCAGCTTTGTAGCCGCACAACAAGAGCCTTGTAGCCACAATACAAGCATCTTGTGCTCATAATACCAGCTGTGTTGTACCGATAAAGGTGTTATTTTTAAGTTCTGCTTTTATATCTCATGCGTCTAACGAGCCTTTAGCCCCGTTTGTTATTGCTTTGGAAACCGCTGTTTTCTTTGCTAAGCAACACCATCCTTATCCATAAAGCCGCCAAAACAGAAAGGGCACTGCATGCAAAAGCTACGAAGAACAAGGTGTTGTAGCCCAACCACTCTAGCAGCGTTCCCGAAATCATGCAGGGCAACATTTGGGCTAACGCCAAAACAGCCGTCAGAAAAGCGAGGTAGTGATTGCCTTTGGGCTTGATGAGTCTTTTTACCACCGCCCAGAAGGCTGCAAAAGCCATTCCTGTGCCCAAATGGATGGCAAAGATGTAACAGCTGATGATGCCGAGGCTTGTGGGTTGAATTCCGCTAAGTAGCATATAAAGTGCGTTAGGCAGCAAAACACAGCCCGAAAGTGGCAAGAGGCAGGCTCTCAAACTCTTGCTTCTGATAAGTCGTTTTGCCAACAGAATTCCGGTAATGAGCCCTACAACGCCCACAGTTCCGTATGTTAGTCCGAACTCTTGCGGCGCAAGCCCCAAGCCTCCGTTCTTGTTGGCATCAACAAGAAAGAGCATTGCCACCTTCGATGTGAGCGAATCGGGTAGTAGGAAGAAGAAAGTGAAGAAAAACGTGGCGGCAAGCTGTCTGCGTGGCTGCTGAACGAAGTGTGAAAGGGCATCTTTCTTCACCACATTCCATCGCTCTGCCACTTGCTCGCGCCTTTGCTGACGCCTTAATATGTGCACAGCCTCGTTGTAAGGCGTGGGCAATGCCGTGCGATGCCATAGCCACGAGAGGATGAAAAAACCTGAAAGCGCATAGAAAATAAGACTCCACGACAGGCTGATGCTGTTGCGATAGAGCACCTGAAGATTTCCCGACACCATCACTAAGAAGCCTTGCACAAAGATGAAAGCCACCAAACGGAATGTGTTTGGCAGGCCTGACAGTCCCAAGCGCGTTGTACCCATGATGGTGTCGCCGTAAAACGCGTCTGTTTCTGTTTCGTGAATGGCCAAGGCGAAAGCCAAAATAACAAGGAAAAACAACGTACCTTGCAGCCAATGTGTTGTGGGGATGGTGAAGGCAATGCCGCCCAATGCGATGCCGATGAGCAACTGCATGGCCACAATCCACCAGCGGTGTGTGCGTATCAGCCCCAAGAACGGCATCCATAATGGCCGAAGAAGCCAGGGCAGAAACAGCAATCCGGTGTAGAATGTTATTTCTGCAAAGCCCACCCCCAATTGCTTGTAAAGCAAAAGTGCGAGGGTGGCGATGGTGGCTTGTGCCGTTCCCGTGACGAAATATGTAGAGGGAAGCCACCTCCACGGCTTCTCTGTGGCTGTATTCATAGCTGTCGTGGATGAATAATGCCTGCATTAGGCAGTTCTGTGCATGTTATAACGCGCGAGTGTTGTTTTTGTTGCTCGTTGGCGTAACCTTTTTCTTTGCTTGTTTGTTAGGCGCAATGGCTGTTTTGTGCTGTGTTGTTGCATTTTAGCTGTTATGGATAGAGGCGTTTCAGTTCAGCCCCAGGGTAATAATGCGCCAATATCTCGTGGTATGCATAACCTTTTTCGCCCATTACGGCGGCTCCAATCTGGCACAGCCCAACGCCGTGTCCCCATCCCGCGCCTGTGAAAATGAAGCGAAGCGGCAGCCCTTGCTCGTCGCGTTCGGCCACATCCACCACGAAAGCCGAGCTG
>CAJPTO010000212.1 GCA_905373605.1 uncultured Prevotella sp. | reverse complement strand
GAAATGCTTCGCGAAACGCTGCCAACAGACCTACCCGTGGTGTTCATCTCTGCCGTAACTGGTCAAGGATTGGCCGAACTGAAGGACATTTTGTGGCGCGAACTGAACAGCGAAAGCAACAAGCTGCAAAGTATCATGGCCGAAGACACGCTCGTTCACCGCGACAAAGACATCAGCAGCTTTGCCAAAGAAATGGCCGACGAGGGCGAAGACCTTGAAGTGGAATACATCGACGCTGAGATTGAAGACCTCGACGACTTTGAATACGAGGAGGACGAGGATGCCTAAGCTGCTGGAATATGCGCTGGGCGAGGGCGTTAGGGCATTCAGCACCATGCGCGCCGAGGGCGAAAGCCAAGGCACTTACGCCCATTTCAACATCAATCCACACTGCGGCGACAATCCCGAACACGTGGAAAAGAACCTTGAAAGCCTGTGCGGCATGCTGGGCATCGAAGCTAAGAACCTCGTAATGCCCCACCAAACGCACGGCACGTGCGTGCGACAGGTGGGACGCGAGCTGCTGGACATGCCCCAACAGGTGCGCCAAATGGTGCTTGAGGGCGTTGATGCACTCATCACCAACGTGCAGGGTGCGTGCATTGGCGTGTCTACTGCCGACTGCATCCCCATGCTTCTCTACGACCCAGACCATCATGCAACGGCCGCAATACACGCTGGTTGGCGAGGAACAGTGAAGCGCATTGCACAAAAAACCGTCGCCCACATGTGCAAAGCCTTCGGCACCAACCCGCAAAACCTGCGTGCCGTTATCGCCCCGGGCATCTCGCTGCATGCCTTTGAAGTGGGCGATGAGGTGTATCAAGCCTTTGCCGAGGCCGCATTCGACATGCAAGCCATTGCCCAACGATACGAAAAATGGCACATCAACCTGCCACTATGCAACCAATTGCAACTGGAAGCGGTGGGCGTGGCACCACAAAACATCCACGCAACCAACATTTGCACCTACCAGTGCCACAACGATTTTTTTTCTGCCCGACGACTTGGCATTCATTCTGGCCGCATTTTCACGGGCATCATCTGCTGAACGCTCTGCCATGCCTTGCCTCTTAAGTAGAAGCAACAGGATAATGGCACGCCACAGCCACCACTCAATAGTTAAAATGAAACATCTCACCACCCTTCTCCTAGCCTTGCTGCTCACTTCAGCAACGCTGGCCGACGACCATTTCACATCTGCCGAAACCCAACAGATAAGTATCGCCACGCCCGGACTGTTTGACAAGGGCGATGTTTTCTTCATCGACTTGGCTAACATCGCCGCTAAAGACTACTCTTTCCCCCTGCCCGTGGGCAAAGCAAAGGTCGTGGGAGGCGACATGCTGGAAATAACAACGAAGAAAGGCGACGCCGTTAAGGCGATGCTGCACGGAAGGGTGCGACTGGCAAGGAAAAACAAACAATGGGGGAACGTTGTGGTGATTAGGCACGACAACGGACTGGAAACAATGTACGCTCACAACGCACAAAACTTGGTTAAAGCGGGTCAAACGGTGGAAGCTGGACAAACCATTGCCATTGTTGGTACGAAGAATGGTAAGGGGCGAACCACATTTCTCGCAATGGTGAACGGCGGACGCATCAATCCACAGACCATCATCGATGCCAAAAGCCACAAATTGCACAAGGCTACAATGCGATTTGAGAAGAGCGGACAACGCATCTTGGTGCGACAAGCCACCGAAAAAGACTTGCAAGACAAGCTGATGGCCGACAAAAAGACGAAGGCCGACAGCAAAAAGGCTGCTAAAGAAGAGGAGAAGGCGAAGCGAGAAGCGGCCAAACAATTGAAAGAAGAACAAAAACTGCTGGCACAAGAGAAGAAAGCGGCCGACAAAACGATGCTCAAACCGCAAAAAGACGTGCGCGGAAGCATCGGCAACAGGCTCTTCCTGTCACAGTTTGCACCTAGCGAATGGTGCTATCCGCTACCGGGAAGTAAGGTTATTAGCCCCTACGGAGGAAAGAGAAGACACTCGGGAGTGGACATAAAGACGCGCCCCAACGACAAGATATTGGCCGCCTTCAGTGGAATTGTGGTGCGTTCGGGACCTTTCTTCGGCTATGGAAACTGCATCGTTATTCGCCACGACAACGGCTTGGAAACGCTTTACAGCCACCAATCGCGCAACCTGGTGAAGGTGGGTCAGGCTGTTAAGGCAGGCGATGTAATCGGATTGACAGGGAGAACTGGCCGCGCTACCACCGAACATCTGCACTTCGAGGTGTCGTTTAAAGGCCGTCGCATAGACCCCGCATTGGTGTTTAACCATGCCACTAAAAGCCTTCACCAGCATACGTTGGTGCATGCCAGCGGCGTGGTGCGCGTAGACAAGGGCGCAAGGCCGCCTATGGCGCAGTCTAAGTCGGAACAACAATCCACTAACATTCAATAAAACAATGGACCTACAGCAGCTTTTCGACCGCTATCTGGCTCTTTCTGAGGCCAAACGCCCTGGTTATACCGAGAGTCTTGGCGCGCCGCAGCCCGATGCCACACAGCAATTGGAGCAGGCAGCAGGCACTCCGATTGCCCCATTGCTCACGCTTATATATAATAAGGTGTCGGGTACGCCCCACCAATGCAAAAAAGAGAGCTTTATCGACTTCCTTCCAGGCTTCCGCTTGCCCCATCTTCGCGAGTGGCCGGCCGCCTACGCGGCTTTCAAAATGGTTCATGGCGACCAGTGGTTGCCCTTGCTTTTCGACGGCGAAAAAGGTTATTACGCCATTAACAGAACCACTGACGAGGTGGCTATCAGCTTTCTAGACGAGTTTCATTTCATAGATGCCGTGAGCCTTAACGCTGAAAGCTTCATGCAAACGCTTGTTGCCAACTACGAACGCAAGGTTTATTCGGTGGATCGCTATGGATTGCTCGACTTTGACGAAAGGCGCGAGGGCGAAGTGGCACGCGAGATAAACCCCGATGTGGATTACTGGATGGAAGAATAACATCTAGATTGCCTAGAAATCCTAGAAAAAATAGATTACCTAGAATTCCTAGAACTCCTAGAACCACTAGGAAACCTAGGAAAACTAGAGCTCCTAGAAATCCTATCACCACTAGGAAACCTAGGAAAACTAGAGCCACAAGAAACCCTATCACCACTAGGAAACCTAGGAAAACTAGAGCTCCTAGAAATCCTAGAAATCCTAGAACCCCTAGAACCCCTATCACCATTACCCCAAACGAAAGACAAAAAAGATGCCAACCTCATCCCTAATAACCGCCTACCGCCAAGAAGCCGCCCACTTATCCGCCCAACTTGCCCACCTCAAACGCCGCAACCGCTACTTCGTTGCTGGCGAAATTGCCTCGTTTGTGGCCATGTTGGGCTTCGTAACTTTAGCCACCACCCTGCATAATGCCCTTTGGACGCTGTGGTTGGCCGCACTTTGTCTGGCAGCGTATGTGGTCATCAGGCGACTCGATGTGCAAAACGAGGCGCGGATGGTGGAGAAAGACAAGCTAAGGCAAGCCTACGAAGACGAAGCTGGCTATCTTGAAGGCCGCTTTGAGCCTTTTAATGACGGCACACAACATGCCGATGCCCACCATCCCTTTGCACTCGACTTAGACATCTTCGGCCCTTCATCCCTTTTCCAACGCATCAACCGCACCGTTTCTTCGGGCGGAAGCCACGTTTTGGCACAGATGCTCACCGCTTTGCCGGGCCATACGCCCCAAGCTAAAGACGAAGTGGAACGCCGCCGGGAAGCAATAGAAGAACTAGCCGCAAAGAAACACTGGCGAATGCAATTTATCGCACAAGGCAAAGGCAAGCCTACTGCCATTGACAGCGCACGACTTATACAAGCCAAGTCTGCTGCAACGGCCGTAAAGATGCCGCGCTTTGCTCGCTCAACCTTCTCTTTGGCTTTCGCTTGTACCGCCATTGTGGGTTTCTTCGCCTCGACTTTGCTCGCACTTTTCACGCCCCTTAGCGGCAATGTGCCTGTTTGGTGGGGCATTTTTAACCTCTCGGCAACGATGTTGTTGTGCACAAAGCCGCTTCGCGAGATAAGCAAAACGGCCAACTTGCTGCTTGCTGAACTCTCGGCATGCGTGAAACTGCTCGCCCTCATCAACGATGAAGACATGCAAGCCGCGCAGAACAAGCAGCTTAAAGCCGAACTGGGTGGGGCGTTGATGGCCTTTAGGCAGCTGGAACAAATCGTTTCAAGCCTAGATCGCCGCGGCAACGTGTTGGGATTGGTGTTTGGCGATGCACTTTTCCTCAGCGATTTCTTCCTCGTTCGCAAGTTCTTGGCATGGCAAAACAGTCACCAACAGCACTTCGGCCAATGGATTGACAGCCTTAGCCGCGCAGATGCCCTTGTATCGCTGGCCACTTTCTGCCATAACCACCCCGAAGCTGTTCGCCCGGAAATAACAAACGAGCCGCACATCGCTTATCATGCCACCAACCTTCGCCACCCTTTCTTGGGCGAAAAGGCCGTTGGGAACGACTTTGACATTCAACAAGGCCATTATCACATTGTGACAGGTGCCAACATGGCGGGCAAAAGCACCTTTCTTAGATGCGTGGGCGTAAACTATGTGTTGGCAATGGCAGGCTTACACGTCTTCGCTAGCGAGATGCGCGCCTCGTGTTTCTGGCTTTTCAGCAGCATGCGCACCACCGACGACCTCACACACGGCATCTCTTACTTCAATGCCGAGTTGCTAAGGCTGGAGCAACTCATCGGCTATTGCCATAATCACCCCAACACCTTCATCATTCTCGATGAGATTTTGAAGGGAACAAACTCGCTAGACAAGCTCAACGGCTCGCGACTGTTCCTCCAAACTATGTCGCAACTGCCTGCTAGCGGCATTGTTGCCACACACGACTTGGAACTTTCGAAGCTGGAAAGCGAAGTTCCTAACCGATTTGCAAACCATTGCTTCGAAATAGAACTGGGTACAGACGTAACTTACTCGTACCGCATTACGCGCGGTGTGGCCAAAAACCAAAATGCAACGTTCTTGTTAAAGAAGATTTTGAAAGGATAACTGCCCTCAAAGTGGGCCAACAGCCTTGCGGTGGTTGGCGTAACGGAAGGGCTTTTATCCCGAGTTGACGCAAATTTGGGATTTGACATGCCCCAAAGACCGGAGCAGTAAACATGGCAATTTATATTCCGCAAACCAATAAACACAAAAAAATAATACGCCAATTCGGGGTGAGATGCATTGCATTTATCCCGAATTGGCGTATTTTTGCGGTGCCATTCCGTTTAAAGGAACGGCCGAGAGCCAGCGAGGGGCGGATTACTTCAGCAGCTCTGCCACCTTATTATATAGGTCGTCGCCACGAAGGTCGCGTGCAACGATTTCTCCATTTTGGTTAATCAGCACCGTTGCCGGTATGGCAC
>CAJPTO010000211.1 GCA_905373605.1 uncultured Prevotella sp. | reverse complement strand
GTTTCAAGAAACACTTGGAAGAAGGCCGAAACAAACAAAGCCGACACTGGCTGCTGTGGCCAAAACGGGTGGACTATAACACGTTTACTGAGGTGCACATGCTGCCTGTTTTCTCGCTGCCGAAGTTTAAAAGCGGATTTCACACCGAGGAATTCAACGCCCGACAACGCCCATACGGGTCGTTGGCAGGACGTACCGTGGGCGACATGTACGGTGCAAAAGACACCGCGCGCTTTGGCTTGGAATTGTCTTACGACTCTATCCTGCGCGGTTCCAACGGCATCATCCACCGCAGAAAGGTGCTAAACAAGTTCCTCGACATCATGGATACGCCGCCAACTGACGGTGCCGACATCGTTACAACCATTGACGTGAACATGCAAGACTTGGCCGAACGCTCGCTGCTTGACGAGATGCGGGAGATTAACGCACACGTTGGCGTGGTGATTGTGATGGAAGTGGCCACGGGCGATGTCAAAGCTATCGTGAACATGGAACGGTGTCAAGACGGCAAATATCGAGAACTGAAGAACCATGCTGTGAGTGATTTGCTCGAACCAGGCTCGGTTTTCAAGGTTGCCAGCATCATGACTGCCATTGACGACGGCATGGTGGACACCGCTTATCAAGTGAATACGGGCGGTGGAACGTGGCCAATGTACGGCCGCGAGATGCGCGACCACAACTGGCGACGCGGTGGTTACGGCGTAATGTCGGTGTCGCGCGCACTCGAAGTGAGCTCAAACATCGGCGTTAGCCGCGTGATCGACCAGTTTTACCACAACAATCCCGAGCGGTTTGTGCGCGGAATCTATCGTTTGGGGCTGGCACTCGACTTCCAAATTCCCCTCGTAGGCTCGTCGCCTGCAAAAATACGCATGCCCAAGAAAGCCCCCAACGGGCAGTGGCTCAATTGGAGCAACACGGCATTGCCGTGGATGAGCATCGGTTACGAAACGCAAGTGCCGCCCATTTCGATGCTGGCCTTTTACAACGCCATTGCAAACGGCGGCAAGATGATGCGCCCACGATTTGTTAAGAAGGTGATGAAAGACGGCGT
Source organism: uncultured Prevotella sp. (assembly GCA_905373605.1). GTDB lineage: Bacteria > Bacteroidota > Bacteroidia > Bacteroidales > Bacteroidaceae > Prevotella. The sequence goes on along the minus strand of CAJPTO010000211.1, from coordinate 4,348 downwards.
TACCATCATGGAGTTTCCACCAGAGCCGATGAAAGGCTACGAACAGATATGCAAACCGCGAACGGTGCGCTTGATGCAAGACGTGTTGCGCAAGGTGGTGAGCCAGGGATTGGCAAAGAAAGCCGGGTCGCCTCTATTCGAAGTGGCAGGAAAAACGGGCACGGCGCAGATGTCCAAAGGGGCAGCCGGATACAAAAGCGGCAGCGTGGACTACCTAATTAGCTTCGCTGGTTACTTCCCGGCCGACGCTCCGCGCTATAGTTGCATCGTTTGCATGCAGAAAACGGGCATACCTGCATCGGGCGGACTGATGTGCGGCCCCGTGTTTCGCAACATTGCCGAGGGCATCATGGCCAAAGACGTGAAGCTGGATGCACGCGATGCACGCGACAATCTCTCGGTGTTGTGCCCCGAAGTGAAGGCGGGCAACGTGCTGGCAGCCGATTATGTGCTGTCGCATCTCGGCGTTAAGACCTTCACCAACTGGACTACACCCGGCAACAACGCCAATGCCGTGTGGGGACAGTCTTCAATAACGGGCGGAAATGCAGTGTCGCTGAAACAGACAAAGCTCTTTGTGCGCTCCCAAATGCCCAACGTGCATGGCATGGGCGCGCGAGACGCCGTGTATTTGATTGAGAGTCGCGGCGTAAAGGTCAGGCTGCTGGGACGCGGCAAGGTGGTTAGGCAGAGCATTGCGCCAGGAACGCCGATAAAACTCGGCATGAAATGTGAACTTACTTTAGAAACATAAACAAGACACATGGCCGCAAAAAAAAGGGCGCGAAAAACGAAAGCGCACCCCTTTCGGCGGCTAACAAAAGATAGAAGAAAATGACACTTAGCAGTATTTTAAAGAACGTGAAGCCGCTAAGCATCGTGGGTGATGCCGATGTGGAAATAACGGGCGTGGACATCGACTCGCGAAAGGTGCACAAGGGCCATCTCTTCGTGGCCATTAAGGGCACACAGGTAGACGGACATGCGTTTATCGACAAGGCCATAGCGCAAGGGGCGGCGGCCGTTTTGTGCGAAACGATGCCTCAAGAAATGCCCCAAGGCGTTGCTTTTGTGCAGGTGGAGAGCACAGAAGATGCCGTGGGGCCAGTGGCTACGATGTTTTATGGCGAGCCTTCCAAGAGACTTAAGCTGGTGGGTGTGACGGGTACGAACGGCAAAACAACCATCGCCACCTTATTATATAATATGTTTAGGAAGATGGGACATCGCTGCGGACTGCTCTCTACCGTGTGCAACTACATCGAAGACGAGGCTATACCGGCCGACCACACCACGCCCGACCCCATCGAACTGAACGAACTGTTGCACCGCATGGTGGAAGCTGGGTGCGAATATGTGTTTATGGAGTGCAGTTCGCACGCCATTGCGCAAAAACGCATCGGCGGATTGACCTTCGCAGGAGGCGTGTTCACCAACCTAACTCGCGACCACCTGGACTACCATAAGACGTTTGAGAACTATCGCAACGCCAAAAAAGCATTCTTCGACATGCTGCCTAAGCAGGCTTTCGCTATAACCAACGCCGACGACAAGAATGGAATGGTGATGGTGCAAAACACGCGCGCCACGGTTAAAACCTACTCAACGCGCAGCATGGCCGACTTCAAGGCGAAGATTTTGGAGTGCCACTTCGAAGGAATGTACCTCGAAATAAACGGAGCTGAGGTTGGTGTGCAGTTCATTGGTAAGTTCAATGTCAGCAATCTGTTGGCCGTTTACGGCACAGCAGTGATGTTGGGCAAGCGTCCCGAAGACATTTTGCTTGTTATGAGCACGCTTCATAGCGTAAATGGGCGGCTCGAACCGCTGCGTTCGCCCGAAGGTTACACCGCCATTGTAGACTATGCGCATACGCCCGACGCGCTGGAGAATGTGCTCAATGCCATTCACGAGGTGCTAAACGGCAAGGGAAAGGTTATCACCGTGTGCGGAGCGGGCGGCAATCGCGATAAAGGCAAACGCCCACTGATGGCTGTAGAGGCCGTTAGGCAAAGCGACCGCGTGATTATCACCAGCGACAACCCACGCTTTGAAGACCCGCAAGCCATCATCAACGACATGCTTGCCGGCCTTAACGCACAGCAAATGAAGAAGGTTATCACCATTGTAGACCGCCGCGAAGCCATTCGAACGGCTTGCATGATGGCCAAAAAAGGCGACGTGGTGCTTATCGCTGGAAAGGGACACGAGGACTATCAGGAAATAGAAGGCGTGAAACACCACTTTGATGATAAGGAAGTGGTGAGGGAAAACTTTTAAAAAAGCCTCACCCCCAACCCCTCTCCAAGGGGAGAGGGGAGTGAAATGCCTTGAGAGTTAAAAGTGAAAGGGTGAAAAAAGGCTAACGCTGTTTGTTGTCGCTCATCTAGAAAGCCTAGGATTACTAGAAAATCTAGAATAACTAGGATGACTAGAAGACCTAGAATAGCTAGAAAACCAGGATAACTAGGATAACTAGAAAACCTAGAATAGCAAGGAAACCTAGCCCAACAAGCCTACCGGCAACGCATTGGGCTTAACTCCTTAACTCCATAACCCCATAACTCCTCAAAAAAAATCTCCCTAACTCCTCAAAACAACCCCATAACTCCTCAAGAATAACTCCTCATAAACTCAAAACATGTTATACTATCTCTTCCGTTTCTTAGAACAATTCGGCATCTCGGGAGCCCACATCTGGGGTTACATCTCGTTCAGGTCGTTGTTGGCCATGATATTGTCGTTGGTTATTTCGGCGTGGTTCGGCGAGAAGTTCATCAAATACCTCAAGCGAAAGCAAATCACCGAGGTGCAACGCGATGCCAGCATCGACCCCTTTGGCGTAAAAAAGATTGGTGTGCCTAGCATGGGTGGCATCATCATCATCGTTGCCATTCTCGTTCCTGTGCTGTTACTGGGGCGTTTGCGCAACATCTACCTCATCCTGATGATCATTACCACCGTTTGGCTGGGCTTCTTAGGCGGCATGGACGACTTCATTAAGATTTTCAGGCACAACAAAGAGGGGCTCAAAGGCAAATATAAGATTGTGGGACAAGTGGGCATCGGGCTCATCGTTGGCCTTGTTCTCTGGGCCTCGCCCGATGTAAAGATGAACGAAAACCTCGCGCTTAAGCATGCCGACAACACCGAAATGGTGGTGAAACACCGAAGCGATGCCCGAAAATCGCTCAAAACCACCATCCCCTTTGTCAAGGGACACAACCTCGATTACTCGCGGGTGATGTCGTTCATGGGCAAATATAAAACCGCCGCGGGATGGGTGCTCTTCGTCATCATGACCATCTTCGTGGTGACTGCCGTAAGCAATGGCGCCAACCTCAACGACGGAATGGACGGCATGTGCGCCGGAAACAGTGCCATCATCGGCGTGGCACTGGGCATATTGGCCTATGTAAGCTCGCACTTGGAGTTTGCCGCCTACCTCAACATCATGTACATACCCGGCTCGCAAGAGCTTGTGGTGTTCTTCTGCGCGTTCATCGGCGCGCTCATTGGCTTCCTTTGGTACAACGCTTACCCGGCACAAGTGTTCATGGGCGACACGGGTTCGCTCACCATTGGCGGCATCATCGCCGTGGGAGCCATCATCATACACAAAGAATTGCTGCTCCCTATCCTCTGCGGGATCTTCTTCGTGGAGAGCCTTAGCGTGATGTTGCAGGTGTATTATTACAAATTGGGCAAACGACGCGGCGTGAAACAGCGCATCTTTAAGCGTACGCCAATACACGACAACTTCCGTACGCAAGACTCGCAGCTGGACCCTGAGTGCCGTTATCTGATGAAAAAGCCGCATGGTGCTGTGCACGAGTCGAAGATTACCATACGATTCTGGATTATTACCATCATTCTGGCGGCCCTCACCATCATTACGTTGAAGATAAGGTAAGGAGAGTTGATGAGTTCTTGAGGATTTAAGTTCCTAAGTCTTTCAATTCTTGAGCTTTTAAGTTTTTGAATGAATGAGTTAACAAATTTCTCAACGCACGAGCCAATGTGTATTTGGGCTTCCAATACACAACATCATGAACAGAGATAATGAAGAATAAAAGGTTGCGAAATGTCGTTTGCAAGCATGCTTTGCCGTCAACACATCAGTACCAAAGCCTGGTATGGCGACTACCAGCCACTGGTACGCTGACTACCAACCACCGGTAGCACCGCTACCAGCCGTTGGTAGCGCAACTACCGGCCGCTGGTAGCCGAACAGAACCCTAGCGATGCTGCATCAATTAAAGGCAAACAACAGGCAGAAACAACAACCACAGACAACAAAAGGAAAGCAAAAATGAACAGAATAGTGATTTTAGGTGCGGCCGAAAGC
>CAJPTO010000210.1 GCA_905373605.1 uncultured Prevotella sp. | reverse complement strand
AAAGATAATAAACTCCTCTCAATTTTGTAGCGATTTTAAAAGTCTAGATGACTTCCATGTATTTTTCGTAATCGTTTTAGATCATCTATAAAGTTCATCTTGTTCTACATTTAATCTCTTACTCAACTTTCCTGGAAAAGATAAGAAAGAGGGAAAGTCAAGAACACTTCGCATCTTTGTCTAGTACTTCGTACATGAGAGGGGTATTTATCTTGGTTTTACATCACAAAGACAAACACCCCTCTCAAGTTGTAGTGATTTAAAAAGTCAAGGCGACTTCATTGTAATTTATTATATTTGCCGAGTTTTCTGCTCAAATGAATGGTAAGCAACGTAGCCAGCACAAGTCCGGCAAGCATCATGGCACATCGCATGTAGACATTCATGTTGGCATAGCTTTCTCTTAGCTGGAACACAACGCTACAGAACACGAGCGTATTCGACAGCATGTGCAGCAACATCGTGTGTAGTAAACTTCTTGTTTTCAAGAAAACGATGCCTGTCAAAATGCCAAGTAACAGGGCTGGTACCACTTGTTCTAGTCTAACATGGATAAGGCTGAAAAGCATGGCATTGCATAACACTGCCGTTAAAGGGCGATATCGTGTTAGCAGACCACGAAGAAGCACGCCCCTGAACATCCATTCTTCCACCAATGGGGCAAGGACTATTGCGCCTATCCAAAGTTCCACGTCATCAATACCGCTGCTCTTTCTAGAAACCCATGTAGAGAAGGGTAAGGCGAATAAGGACAGTATAACGACAACAATCGTACAGGAAAGGGCAAGCTGACGTAGGCTATAAGTGTAATACCCACGAATGGCAAAGCCCTTATGTTTGTTGATAAAGTGGGTTAGCATGAAGAAAGCAGCACCAAACGCACAGAACAACAACATCTGGGCCAGAGGCGTTTCTCCATAATCGCCTAATACAAATAGCAGCGGGCTGCATAGAGTCATGCTCCCAACTACCATCAGCAGGAACTGATACACCCTGTTGGGGAAGAAAACATTTGAAGTCATTGTCTCGACATTCATTGCTGTTTGCGCAAACAATTGGTTCCAAGCCCAAATATATGCATTAGCCTCTAGCTTGAGGCCATTTGTTACAGCCTCATAGAAGAAAGTAACCGGGTTGCTTGTCCCGCTATACTTTAGCTTATAATAGGCCACTTTCTTGCCCCCATCTGTCTGTACCATGTCATTTGCAGACATGTCTTTCATGTACTTTTTATCAAACGCTTTCATCTTACTTTTTTTAGTTATTAATAATGTTAAGTTCACACAAGGTTTCCGGATACCTTTACGACAGCAAAGTTAGGGTTCTTCCGTGCACAAACATTGCATTATGTAAAAAACTTCCTGCAAAAATACATTTTTTATCGTTCTCGTCCAATAATTCTACCTGCAAGTTAAGGTGTAGGTCAAAGTCGTTGGTGTAATAAAAGGTGTAGTCGCAACGGCTGTAATCAATTTTTGCGCCTAGCGCACGCAGCTCGTCTAACACGTTGTAAAGATGTCTTTTGCTGATGTGCAGCCTTTTGGCAAGTTCTGTTGGCGAGCCGGTGTTGCACATCTTTATTAATAGGTGCAATTGGTTTAGTTGGTGTATTTTGTTTATCAATTCCATGTTTTCTATTCTATTACGTTATTTTGTGCGTGCCATAGGCGTTTGAACGCTCCGTTCTGGGCAATCAATTCGCAGTGTGTGCCGCTCTCGGCCACCTCTCCTTTATCGATAACCACAATCCTGTCGGCATCTTTTATGGTGCTTAGCCGATGGGCGATAACGATGATGGTTTTGCCTTGCGAGGCCAAAGTGCGGAGCGTTTCTTTTACAAAACGTTCAGAAATGGAGTCGAGCGAGGAGGTGGCCTCATCGAAAATAAGTATTTCGGGCTGCTTATATAAAGCACGGGCGATGGCTATGCGCTGTCGTTCTCCTCCCGAAAACGTTGTGCCTTGTTCGCCTACAATGGTTTCTAAGCCCTCTGGCAGCCCGTCGATGAAATCTTTCAGGCCTAACTGCGTAACAATGTCTAGCACGCTTCGCATGTCGGGCTGAAAGTCGCCAAGGCAGATATTAGAAAGCAATGTACCCGAAAACAGCTCCACCTTTTGTGGAACAATGCCAATAAGTTGACGCAAACTTTCGTTGCTTATCATGGCGATGTCGTACTTGCCAATGGCCACTCGTCCCACCTGTATGGGGTAGATGTTTTGCAGCAGCGATATAAGCGTGGTTTTACCCGACCCACTTTCGCCCACGATAGCTGTGGTTTTGCCCTTGGGGATAATGAGGTTGAGCGACGAAAACACCTGCTTGCGTACCCATAACGAAACGCAACGTTCTCAAAAACAATGTCGCCCAGCATGTCGGCCTCCACCTTTACTTTGGGCGTGCCGTCCTCGTCTTCTGTTTCTAGGTCTAAGATCTGAAACAGGCGGTCGGCAGCAATCATCGCGTCTTGTATTGTTTGGTTCGAGCTAATCAATGCACCGATGGGCGAAAGCACATAGCCAATGAGCGAATAGAATATCATCAGGCTGCCAGGCGTTAGCGACTGACCGATAACGAGGTTGCTTCCAATCCACAACACCGCCACGGTTACGGCCGAAGAAATGATGTCGATGCCGCTGCTGGCCAATATTGCGCCTTGCGAACTTACGTAAGTGTTGCGCAGCAAGCGTACAAACCGCGATTCGGTTTTCATGTTGGCGTGCCCCTCTATGCCAAAACGCTTGATGGTGGTTATGGCGTTTAGCGACTCAACCAACTGCGATTCCAAATCGGCAGCCGTCTCCATTATTTTCCGCTGATAACGTTTGTTAAGTCGATTGTACAAAAAATACACAGCAAGGAATAATGGTGCAGACACCAATGTAACCAAAGCCAGTTTCCAAGAATACACAAACATCACGCCAACTGCGAACACCAGTATCAGCACATTTATCACAAGGTCTACCAGCACATTGTTGATAAACGTGCGTATCTTCACCGCATCGTTAACGCGCAATATGATTTCGCCCACGTGCATGGTGTCGAAGAACTGCTGGGGCAGGTGCAATATGTGCTTATAATAGCCCAATATCAGTGTGGCATCTATCATTTGACTGGTTTTCAAGGCCAAGATGCTCTTTGTGCCCGATATGAACACGCGTACAAGGATGATGGCCAGCATGGCCACGCCCATGAGATTGAGCAGGTTGGTGTTTTCGTCTACCAGTACATAGTCTACTATTTTACCCACACAAACCGAGGTGCTAAGCCCAAGGATGCTGCAAACAACAGCTCCAAACAAGACTTCGCCCATTACACGCCGATGTGGGCGCAGCAGCTGGAAGAAACGTTGCGTGATGCTTGTGTTCATGTTGCCTTGCACAAAAGTGTCCTTAGGTTCAAGCAAAATCAATACGCCCGTCCACAGTTTTAAAAATTCCGCCCACGCAACGCGGTGCATCTCGCCGTCGGCGGTATCCATATAGGTGATGTGTTTGTCGCTAACGCTGTACACAACTACAAAATGCAGCAACACCTCTTTCACCACAACGTGGGCGATGGTGGGCAATGAAATCGTCTTCAACGCTTCGGGTTGGGCGCGAACGCCCTTGGCTTCGAACCCTAGCTTTGCGGCTGCTTCGACCATGCCCAGCACGTTAGTGCCTTTCTTGTCGGTAAAAGCATATTGTCGTATGCGGGCAATGGGGAATGCCAGCCCATAATGGGCGCACACCGATGCTAGCGATGCCGCCCCACAGTCGGTTATGCCTTGCTGTTTAATTTTATGCCTTTAGTATATATGGTTGTTGATTGTTTAGTTTTGCCTATTGATTGTGGCAGACTGATATTGTGTGGGGTTAACCCATTCGTCGATGTTTTTATACAGCAGGTCGAATAACGAACGGCGCGTTACCACAAAATGCACCACGCCCGTCATACCTTTCTTTACATAGCCTGTTCGTTTGCCGTTGCGCAGTTTAAGGTAGTTTCGGTTAAGTTTGCACTTCACTTTGTAGAAGCTTTTGCCGTTGTTGTCGCGTATATAGTCTGATGATATGCTTTGCACGCTGCCTTCAAGCATTCCCCACTCGTTATAATTAAACGACTCTATTTGCACTTTCACACGCATGCCTTCTTGTATAAAGGCAATGTCTCGTGGTGCTACGTAGGCCTCTATATATAAAGATGTGTCGGGGCTAACCGCGGCGATGGTAGCTCCCACTTGCAGATTGCTGCCTGGGTAAATGCCCGAAAACTGCTCTAATGTGCCGTTAATGGGACTTCGAACAACGTATGTGCTGCGGTTAGTGCGTGTTTCGTTAAGGTTAGATGCCGTTTCTAGCAATTGCATTTTTAGGTTTGTAAGTTCGGTTTTCCATGCGCTCTTTTGGTTAGCCTGCTGCAAGTGCAGTTCGTTTAGCTTGTCTTGGTAACGGTAATAGTGCTCGTTGTATTCGCTCTCGCTTATCAACTCCTTGTCAAAAAGCAGCTTATAGCGTCGCCATTCCGTTTCATACTGCCACAGGTCAGTTAACAGTCGATGTTGTTCAGATTGGTATTTGGTGTACTCCTGTTGTCGGGCAGGCGATGCAAACACCTGTGGGCGTTCTCCTCTCTACAGCCATTCAAGGTCGGCTATCTGAGCATTTGCCTCTGCCGAGCGGTCTTGTTGGTATCTAATTCTACCATCGGGCGAACTCGTTCTAAAACGCAATATCTCGTCTCCTTTTCTTAATTTGTCGCCCTCTTTGGCACAAACGCGCTCCACAGTTTCCGTCATGGGCGAAGTGATAATGCTTATTTCGCCATTAGGCCTTACAACACCACCGCTTTGCACGGTAATGTCTACATACACGAAAGATAAGGAAATGATAACTGCCGACACAGCGGCAAGCACAGTAAGGTAAACGATACGTCGTTTAGGGCGTTTTCGATAAAGGTAGGTGTCTACATTGTCCAGCACCCATTCGTGTGTTAACTTTTCTAATTGATGGTTCACGTTGGTAACAAAGTTTTTAGTTATAGTTCCATATGTAACAACAAATGCGACTTTACGCATAAATACGCCTTGATTTATACATGCAAAGCAATATTATTACCTGTTGCGACTGGTTATGAAAATTAGATTAACACAAAATTACACATTGAATTTGAAACAGGCAAATAAAACGGTTAGAAAATGAATAAAAGGTTATGGTGACCTCTGCAAATGGCGGAACCATCCACGCAAATGCCTTTTCTTTCCAGCCTTACCTTGCACGTTTGGCTGCGAACGCAATCATAGTATAGGTTGTTTGTTACAGTATTTGAAGGCCAATCTTCAACAATGCCACCCCATTCGGCAAGTGCGAATGGCATGCAGTGTGCAAGATAAAGGCAGGTTGTTCGCTATCAGATGTGCAATTATGTATGTTAATAATGTTTAAATAATTCAAAATATCATATTGTGAGTACAAATGAAGGGGGCGTAAGTTAGGTGGTGTGGATAATTGTTAGTAACTTTGCACCCCGAAAAGGCATATTGTGCCGTTTCTGTATTCGCT
>CAJPTO010000209.1 GCA_905373605.1 uncultured Prevotella sp. | reverse complement strand
CACCTGTGCTTTGCATCAACTCAACCAACATCGCCACACAGTTGCCCTTCACTTTTTCGCGTGGCATGATGGGCGAATACGCCTATCGCATCAATGGCAAATCGCTGTTTGATGCAACCAACTTCCCCCTTTCAAGGGCAGTGATGGCCTCTTCGTGCGTGCCATACGGCTTCACGCCGATAACCATTGCAAGCCGTTTTGTTAACGGCAAATACAAAGATTGCGAACAAAAGCCCGAACCACCCAAGCTTATCGACGGCGGTGTGTACGACAACCAAGGCGCACACAAGCTAAGTCACGACAAAAGTCGCTTCCATTGCGACTACATCATCGTGAGCGATGCCGGTAATGGCAAGATTAGTGCAGCGAGTACCACACATTTCTTCAACCTTGTCGTCAATTCCACGAACATGATGATGGACAGGATAAAGAAGATGCAACGCAGCGACAACCTTTATGAGGGCTTCGGCGGCAAAGAACATTTTGCCTACGTGCCTTTGGAGTGGGATTGCTGCGAACGACAGCTACATGGTTTCATCAAAAACCTGCGCGAAGACAACATTCATCCTGATGTTTGGCAGGCTCATGGCATCACCGAAGCCGAAATTGCTGCATTGAAATCGAACGAAACGGCACGCATTGCGGCAGAAACCACCATCATGCAGCACATTAAGGCCAATGTGGCATGGAGCAAGATGGAAAAAAGCAAGCCCAGTGCCGAGAGTCTTGACATTGCGCGCCACGTGGGAACAAGCCTTGTCGCCCTTTCCACATCGAAGATTGAAGCCTTAATCGCCCATTCGGCGTGGCTCGCCGAACTGCAGGTGCGGCTTTATCTGCCGATGCTGATTGAAGAAACGTAGTGTTTACATGGCTTAGAGCGATGAAAGGGCCATTGCGTGATGGCGTTCGCGTAGCTACAAGCATTGAGAATGTTGGTTCTCCGCGCTGAACTGCCGCCCCAACAGGCCTTTTCCCTATTTATATCCAAGAAGAAACGGCTCCAGAGATTACTAGCTAGCATGTAATCTCTGGAGCCGTTTCTTCTTGGATATAACAAATCCTCACGCAGAGAAAAAGGAGAACGCGGAGGCTTCAGCCCACTTAGCCAAACCAGCGATAATGACACATATCCACGTATTGAGGGGACGGAGCTTGTTGTACACAGCCATCCCAGAAACATGAAGTGGTGTTAAGGCAACGCAGCCGGCGTTCTCGGAGCGCAGAACTCTATTCCCATCCTCACCGAAACGTAGCCCCAGCGTCCTTCTTTTCCTCCGCGCGAGTTCTTTTTGCTTGTTTATGATGCATATACCGCTTCCCAAATACAATTCTGGTTGACAATACTTATTCCGCTATTGCTGTGTACCATAACGCAAAAATATTCTTTTTAATTTACAAAATAAACTTTTTAAACGCGCAATTCTAGCATTCTTTTAGGCAGTTAAACCCACAAAACGCATGCACTTTACTTATGTGTCAATTGCCCTGTGCTTAAAAATAGAGGGCGACGGTGTGCATTTTGCATCATTTAGCTTCGCTAGATTGTTGCCGTTGGGTGTTTTTTTGCAGTGACGATACCTGTTATTTTTCCTCGTTTTATCACATTTAATGTTCTTTTCCTCATCTTTTCATCCCTACATCTACTCCCATTGGCTGTCCCTTAACCATTAAAACCACACCTTTTTGCGTTCATTTTCCAGCTAAATGCGGCATTTGGCAATGCAAAGTGATAGAGAAAGCAAGGCAAACTCTATGAAAAAGCAGTGCTTTTTCATGCAAATAGCAGTGCTATTTGCTGCACTTAGCATGTTTTTCGTGGTAAAAGTGTACTAAAATCGGGAAAAAGGCCGTTGCCTGATGCCATACCTCACCCCTTACTTTCTACGCAGCTACCCCATGCGAGAATGAATTATTTGCGCCCCGATGAGCAGTTGGTGATGTGCGAAGCCACTCATAATGTTAAAATTTAGACGGAATGTTTTACATTTTAACTATATTACGGATTTGCAAGCTACGTCAACTCATGATGAAGAGAAACTTCGTGAAGCTTGCTTATTAATGTATTAATCGTATTTGAATATTCATCCTTGCTGTATTCACTTAATTCGGCTGAACCAATGTGAGAATGTAGAATAGCTATCGTTTCCTTTATAAACTCTAAGGGAACAACATCTTTAGAACCGAGCATTTGTTTTATTTCACCATGAAAATTGACCATTGACTTTTTCTTAGGTGCAATTTTGGGAATTGAGAGCAAATAGTTCCATTTGTCTTCCCACGTGCGATATTGGGGAAACGAGGAAATATGTAAAGAAACATAGTAGTTAGCTTTCTTGTTCTTCATTGCTTTCTTGAACAATTCAAATGTCCCAGAGGAAGGATTTAGCCCATAGCGTTTTACAATATTGCCCAAACTTGAAATTACGTTTATTAATATACTTGAGTTTGCTTGATAAGTTTCACCAATCTCGACTATATTCTCGATGAAAGATTTATCTACTAAAATAGGAACGTAAAAAAGCGAGAATTCTTTTCTTGGAAACTTCTCAAACGCTGTCATTAGCTTTTGCAATTGTGTTTCGTCGTATGCTTTCCAATTACACAATTTGCCTTTGAGTTCTTCTAATGTTTTGATTTTATGTTCCATAAAATTGATGCTATGCAGGTTCTAAAAAACCACCAAAGGCTGTTTTTAGAACCTGCCATTAACGAAAATCCTTTCATCTTTCCTTTCCCTTACGCAGAGGAACGGCTTGTATTTTAGGTTTGAGTTCCTATCCCTTTACGCGGGTAAGCCACAGAGTTACTTAAAAACTTTAATGCGTTGGTACAATCAACAACCAACTTGTGGCGCGCTTGTAAACAATTATTCTTTCTTCACTTTTTTCCCGTTAACGATGTACACGCCTTTGGGCAGACGCTCAAAGGGTTGGTTTATCCGTAGGCCGTCGAGCGTATAAATTCGGTTTTCTTGGGTCGAAGGCTGGATGATGGTGTCGATGCCGGTGCCCTTACCGCGTTTAATGAGAACTTCTCCGCATATTTCATTGCCTTTTACAAACACCCAGCCCCAATGAGCGTGGTACATATCGCTGCGACGTTCGCAAATTGCTCCTTGTGGACTAGCCAAATAGCTGCCACCCTTTAACTTAATTCCCCAAAAGGCGGACATGCATGGCTCGTCTTTTAGAATGCGTACTGCGTGCACCTGCGCGTTGTTAATGGTGATGGTGTCTGCCCAAATGGGTGCTTTGGCTTCGATGGAGCATCCGCCTTCAATGTTTAACTGCTTGCCAGAGAAAATAGCTAAGTTGCCAGACGCTGTAAGCGAACCGCCGCCTGTTATCACTATTGGAATGTTATTTGTGCCAATAGCTTCTATATTGTTTGTCGGTTCAATTACGTTATGCCCTATCAACTTAATGGTAAGCGGCCTGTATTTAAATTCGTAGTCGATAAATACATAAATGCCACGTTTTCCTTGCTCTGGTTTCAGCAACACATTATCCAGCGTAAGTGTGCGTGTTGAATTGTTGAAAGACACCTTTCCCTTCTTCACTGCCGAGAAACCGCCAGCTGCAGAGATGTTCTTATAGTTGCTGGAAGTGATGTGCACTTCGCCAATCTCCACATAGTAGTCGTCTATTGCGCTTGCCTGCGTATACCAAAGGGAGGCTACAAGGGTAAGCATGCCATAATAAAAAATGTTCGTTTTCATAAGCCGGATTTTTTATTGTTATTGTAATATTATGTTAGTTGACGAGTTAACGAGTTGACAAGATGACGAGTTGACAAGTTAACTAGATGACAAGTCGACGAGTTGACAAATTAACCAGTTGATAAGGTGGCGAATGAACTGGTTTATGAGGTTGTTAGCCTTTAGCACATTGGCTTGCAGCCTACCTATTGAGGGTTCATTTCATGGCATAACGCCACTACGGCGTTTTCAATATGTTAATAATGTGAATGTAGGGCAGGCGTAAGCCTTGTTCAGGGTTTAATGAATGCGTGCGATGCAGCCCTCTTCATTCTCTTTTCTCTGTAATGTGACAACGGGTTTTACCGATGTGCCTGCCTATATATAATAAGGAGTGGGCAGGTGAGTGGCTATTTCACCACACCAGCAAAAGTAGCCTTACACCACTTCGTTCATTCGTATGTCGTTATCATCGGTTGGCACTTCGTCCACCTTTTGGAAGTCGAAGCACACACCAATTTTGTAAGCTTGCGGCACTTGCGACAAGAAGCGGTCGTAATAGCCTTTTCCGCGGCCTAGACGGTTGCCCTTGGGGTCGAAACTCATGCCCGGGACAAGGATGGTTTCTATCTCTTCGTAGGCTGTGAAAGGCTGTCCTGCGGGTTCGAGAATGTTCATCGCCCCCAACTTCAGGTCTTGTGGCCCGCGGTATTGGCGTATCTCCATGTGCTCGTCGTCAATGACAACGGGCAACAACACCCTTTTGCCCATTGTCACAAGCTGGTTCACCGCCTCGTGGGTGTACACTTCGTCGGGCAACGAGTGGTAGAACATCACGGTGTGTGCCTGCGCCACGCGTGGATGTTGCAGCAATCGCTGCACTACGGCAAGCGACAATTGGCGCAATTGTTCGCCGTTGAATTGTCGCTTGCGTAGCCTAATCTCTTGTCTTAAAGCCTTTTTGTCCATCATTTTCGCTTTTGTTTGTTAGCCGCCTTAGGCTTGTCGGCCTGTGTAAGTTTCGGGAAAGCGGCGTGGTTCTTAAACACCTTCAGTGCGGCAGCGATGACGGGGTCGTCTTCGTTGAGGTATTGTGTCCACGATTCGTCGTCGAGCATGTTGTAAACGATGCGGCTGATGAGGAAGCGCGACAACATCTTGTGCGACTTGCGTATCATCAAGTTTCGCCTTTGCAAGCCATGCTTGTCGGCATAATCGGCAAATTGCTCCACCAAGTTTTGCTTGCCGAGATAAGCGGCGAGCTCTTTGAGGGAATTATATTGCGACAACTTCTTCCTGTTGTTGTCGGTATAGTTGTAGGCGAACTGCAAAATAAGCCCACTCATGGCCGCTTGCTTGAAGTAAGACGTAACGCCGAGCGTGTCTTCGGCCACAAATATGTCGGGCGTAATGCCGCCACCGCCGTACACCAAACGTCCGATGCCGGTGTGATAAGCAGGCCCGGTGTGCTTGATGCTGTCTTGCGAGAAGAACTCCCCGTGCTGGTAACGGCTGTAAATGTCTTGTTCGTAGTCGGCTCCGTCGCCTGCAGTGTAGGGTTTTTGAATGCACCTCCCCGAAGGAGTGTAGTATCGGGCGATGGTAAGGCGGATGATGCTGCCATCGGTAAAGCCCATTTGCTGTTGCACAAGCCCCTTTCCGAAGGAGCGGCGGCCGATAACCGTCCCCCTATCGTTATCTTGTATGGCACCTGCGAAAATCTCTGAGGCCGACGCCGAACCCTCATTGATGAGCACCACGAGCGGTGTGTGCTGGTAGTTTCCTTGTCCGTTGCTCACATAGTCTTGCCTTTGCGACTTGCGTCCTTGTGTGTAAACCACGAGTTTGTTTTTGGGCAGGAACTCGTTTGCCATCTGGACTGCCGACTGA
>CAJPTO010000208.1 GCA_905373605.1 uncultured Prevotella sp. | reverse complement strand
ATCCTTCAAAATGCCGCTTTGCCTTGCTGTTCTTTCAACGCGCAGCAACGCTTCAAGCACGTGTAGGCCGCAACATCACGCTGCCGACAGCGTCACGACAAGGCTGTTTTAGCACTTGCTTTGTGTAGCTAACGCCACAACAAGCATGTAACAAAGAAAACATCGCGTACAATTAGCGGCTCTACAAGCTCGTCATGGACGGGAGTTGGCGTGCAGCAATCCCACCTAAACAAGCCTTCCCTCCTCATGATAGCTGTAATAACGGCCATCGGTAACGATGATATGGTCCAGGAAATGAATGCGCATGGTTTCGCAAGCCTTCTTAACCGTCTGTGTAAGTCGGTCGTCGGCCGTGCTGGGCGAAGCATTGTTGCTGGGATGATTGTGGCAAAGCGCCAGGATGGTGGTGTTGTTGAGCAGCGCTTCGCGCATGATGACGCGCACGTCTACCGCCGTTTCGCTGATGCCGCCATGCGAGATGCGTATGGCTTTTATCAGCTTGTAGTTTTGGTTCATCAGCAAGGCCCACGCCTCTTCCACGTCAAGGTCCTGCATTCGGGCGTGCATATAGTTGTAAATGGCCGTTGCCGAGCCCAGGTCTTCTCTTTCTTCGGCCTGCTCTTGCTGTCGGCGTTTGGCCAATTCGCATGCCGCCATGATGGTGATGGCCTTTGCTTCGCCGATGCCTCGATAGGCCATAAGCTCGTTGAACGAGCGTCTACCCAGTCGTTTAAGGCTGTTATTGCTGTCGTTGAGCACACGTTTCATCAAGTCGACGGCCGACTCATTCACCGAACCGCTGCCAATAAGTATGGCCAACAGTTCGGCATTGGTAAGGTTTTCGGCACCAATGCGTGCCATTTTTTCGCGAGGGCGGTCTTCTTCCGCCCAATCAATTATCTTCATGGTAATGGTTTTTAGCCTCACCCCCCGCCCCTCTCCAAGATGGGAGGGGAGTGGTATGCTTTGTTTGCTTAAAGTTAATCTCGGATTAAAGCCGATTAAAGGTGAGAAGGCTTTTTAAAAGGTGAAAAAGTGAAAGGGTGAAAAGGTGAAAATATGGCTAACGCCGTTTGGATTTATCAACCTAGAAGCATAGGACACCTAGGAAAACTAGAATAACTAGGAAAACTATATAAAACTAGGAAGCCTAGATAAAGCCTAGAATACCTAGGAAAACTAGAATAACTAGGAAGCCTAGATAACCTAGAATTACTAGATAAAATTAGGAAATCTAGCCCAAAATCCCCGCATACCAGCAAGCATTTGGCTCAACTCCTTAACCCCCTTAACTCCTTAACTACTCCCATTTTACTCCTTCCCCCTCACTTATAAAACGTTTTTTCGAAGGCACTAAATTCGTCTTCCCCCCTAACACAACGCCGCCACCACGCCTGCAAGAAGCCAAAGCCATAACCCATGAGCTGGGTAAAGGCTGCAGCAACGCTCAGAAAAGCGATGTGCAGGCTGCCAAACTTCACGAAAGCACCGGCAAACAGGGCCACGGCGTAGAGCAATAAGGGCGAAAGCCCACAGATGATGAGCCATTCACCCAATATCGTGCAACCCAAAAGCAACGCCACAACACCCGACAAGGCCGTCATGCCCAAGAAAATAACCCCAAGGGTGAACACCAAAGGCAACAAATGCACCAGCTTGAGCGACTCGGGATACTTCTTATAGAGGTTTATCCGCGCAATGCCGCTGTTGTAAACCTGCCGGAAAAACTTGCGGAAGTCTGTGCGACGCTTGTGCCATACCCACGCCTCGGGAAACAACCTACACCGAAGACCGGCCTTGAAGATACGTATGGAAAAGTCGATGTCTTCGCCGAAGCGCATCTTCGAGAAGCCCCCAAGCTGCATATATGCGCTGCGGCGCACGCCCATGTTGAACGAACGGGGGTAAAACTTGTCCATCTTCTTCCTCCCACCGCGTATGCCGCCCGTGGTAAGAAAGGCAGTCATAGAGTAAGAGATGGCCTTTTGCTTCGGCGTGAACGAAGGATGGGCCGCATCTGGGCCGCCAAAGGCATCCGCTTCGTTGGCGTTCAGCTCGTCTTCCACCGCTTGCAGGTAGCCAGGAGGCAACACCACGTCGCTGTCTAGAATAAGGACATATTCGCCCTTGGCCCTTTCCGCACCGTAATTTCGGCTTTGTCCCGGGCCAGAATTGGGCTTAAAGAAATAATGCAGGTCGAGCAATCCACGGTATTTCTCGCACACGTCATGGCAAGGCACGGCCGAACCGTCTTCAACCACAATCACTTCAAAGCAAGATATGGTTTGTCGGGTGAGGCTTTCCAGCAGTTCGTCCACCTCATCTGGGCGGTTATAAACGGGTACGATAAAGGAGTATTTCATCGGTTGCAAGGTTTAGGCTTGGCGTAAAGCTATTAGTTGATGGTGATTGGCGGCTAAGCGCAAGCCCAACCCACCTCCGAGCCGAGGTTCGAAAGTGGGCGGAGCCGCGTTTGCTTATCCTTATGCATGGACAACGGGCAAGGCAGAAAGCCCTCCTGCCTTATTCCTTCACCCTTTGCAGGTAAGAACCGTCGCGCGTGTCCACCTGAATGAGTTCGCCTTCGTTGATGAACAGCGGCACGCGAACCACAACGCCCGTCTCGAGCGTGGCAGGTTTGGTGGCGTTGGTGGCGGTATCACCCTTTATTCCCGGTTCGCTGTGCGTGATGCGCAGCACCGTTTTCACGGGCATTTCGGCAAAGAGCACCGTTCCGTCTGTGGTGTCGGTGACAACTTCCACCACATCGTTCTCTTTCATGAACTCAACACCTGTGATTGCCTCTTTGGCGATGGGTGCCTGCTCGAAAGTTTCTTGGTTCATGAAGATGTATTCGCCGCCATCCTGATAGAGATATTGGTAGGGGCGACGCTCAATGCGAACGTCTTCCAACTTAAAGCCCACCTGGAACGTACGGTCTAGCACGCGTCCCGTTGTAACATTCTTCAGCTTGGTGCGCATAACGGTGTTTCCCTTACCCGGCTTAACATGCTGGAAGTCGATGCAAGTGAAAATTTGGTTGTCAAGACGGATGCATGTTCCAATCTTGATTTCTTGCGAATTAATCATTTCTGTTCGTTTATATTATTATAATAATGTGCAAAGTTAGCCATTTTGTAGTAATTTCCATTCGTTAAGGTGGAAATTAACTTGTGCCGTGCGATAAAAAATAAGCATTGCAGGGTATGAGATATATAAAAAACACCCAAATTTAACGATAAAAAATGTAAAATGCGATGAAAAATCATTTTCTTAATGTATTTTTGCGTATTAAAATGACATCAATTACATATATTAAAGCAATGAGAAGAATACTTTTAACAGCCTTGGCAACTGCCGCAATGCTCTCTGCCAGTGCCGCTAACCCTGCGCAAGGCGCACTCAAGGTTAAGGGTACGCTGAAGAATTTCGGCGACTCGATGATTGTTTATGTTGCAGAACCGGGAGAAAGACCTGCCGTGCGCGACACACTCGTGCTCAAAAACGGGGCGTTCAACTTCGACCTGAAACTAGACAAAGTGTCGGAAGTGACGTTGATTTCGCCCAACATGATGAGTGGCAAACGTAGAAAATACGTGGCTTTCGTGGCTGTTCCAGGGGAGTCGCTAGAACTAAACGGCGACCTCGACACGAAATACACCTTCGGAGGATCTAAGTTTTACAAAGAGTATACCGAAATGACAGACGCACTTGAAAACGCCCAAAAGGAGATGGACAACTTCATCAAGTCGCTGAACGAACGCATGGAGAAAGGCGAAAAACAGGAAGACTTGATGAAAGAATACCAAGAGAAGTCGCCTGCCATACAAGAAAAAGCCAACAATGCTTACAAAACCTTCATCAAAAACCATCCCGACTACGAAGCTAACGCCGTTATCGTGACCAGCCTCGAGACACTTGAGGAGATGGAAGAGGCTGCCAAACTGATGTCGCCTGCCGTTAGGGAAGGACGCATGAAGGATTTCTACATGGCAAGCATCGACAGGCTGAAGAAACAAAAGGAAATGGAAGAGAAAGCGGCCAAAGCGCAAGCCCCTGGCGTTGACGCTCCCGACTTCACGCTGAACAACCTCGAAGGGAAACCCCTCAAGATGTCAAGCCTCAAAGGAAAATACGTGGTGCTAGACTTCTGGGGCTCGTGGTGCGGATGGTGCATCAAGGGTTTCCCAAAGATGAAAGAGTACTACGAAAAGTACAAAGGCAAGTTCGAAATTCTTGGAATTGACTGCAACGACACGCCCGAAAAATGGAAAGAGGCGGTAAAGAAGCACCAATTGCCTTGGCTGCACGTATACAACCCACGCGACAGCAAAGTTACAAGCGACTATGCCATACAAGGTTTTCCCACTAAGATTATCGTAGGTCCCGACGGAAAAATCGTCAAGACCATCACTGGCGAGTCGCCAGAGTTCTATACGCTGCTCGATGAGCTGTTCGCAAAGAACAAATAAGCCCACACAAGCAGCAACATTCCATAGCCAGCGAGGCTGCAAAGCCTGCACCATGAGATGCCGCCAACTGCTGCTCGCCAGGACATTGACAGCCCCAACACCGCAACACCACGCATTTTCAAGTCTGCACGCCAAGGCCGAGGGCTTGGAAATGCGTATGCCTGCGGGGGAAAAACAGGCAGCAGGACACCACGCCACCCACGCTCGCCTACCCCAAAGGCCGCAAACAAGCATAAACCATTAACAAATGTCGTTTTCAATCACTGTAAAACAACAACTTTTCGACCTCTCCACACCCCGCGTAATGGGCATTCTCAATGCCACACCCGACTCGTTTTACGCCGGAAGCCGCGTGAGAACGGAGAAGCAAATTGCCGCTCGAGCCAACCAAATCGTTGAGGAAGGTGGCACCATCATCGACGTGGGTGCTTTCTCCACTCGCCCCGGAGCTGAGCAAGTGAGCCAAGAAGAGGAAATGAAACGCCTGAAAAAGGCTTTGAAGATTGTGCGAAAAGAACAACCCGATGTCGTTGTCTCGGTTGACACCTTCCGCCCAGAGGTGGCACAAATGTGCGTGGAAGAATTTGGGGCCGACATCATTAACGACGTCTCGGACGGCGGACTGACTGGCGTTGCCAACGTCCCATTGGAGCCAGAAACTGGCGAACTGCCGCAAATGTTCCACATGGTGGCCCAGCTTGGCGTGCCTTACATCCTCATGTCCGTGCAACCCACGCTGCGCGATGTGCTTCTCGGCTTTGCCAGGAAGGTGTCGCAGCTGAGAACATTGGGCGTGAAAGACATCATTCTTGACCCCGGATTCGGCTTCGGAAAGACTCTTGACGACAACTTCACGCTGCTCAACGAGATGGAAAAGATGCATGTGCTCGACCTTCCCACGCTTGTGGGTGTGTCCAGGAAGTCGATGATATACAAAACCATCGGCGGAACTGCCGACACTGCGCTCAACGGAACCACCGTGCTGCACACCATTGCCCTGACAAAGGGCGCAAACATCCTGCGCGTGCACGATGTCAAGGAGGCTGCACAGACCATTGCGCTCTTCATTCGCACAACGCAGGCCACCACAAAACAATAAAGGCTGGTTCTAAGAATTGCCTCTGCTGTATTTTTAGCTTTTAGCTGAGCAGATTTCGTTTACGATTGAAGGAGCAT